>CAXTOE010000486.1:1389-2447 GCA_964245685.1 uncultured Acetobacteraceae bacterium
GTCGCCGGCCGAGCTGTTCAGCGACTACGGCGCCCAGCTCAACCTGTCCTACACGCTCGACGTCTGGGGCGGCCTGCGCCGGGCCGTCGAGCAGGCGGCAGCTCGGGTCGAGTTCCAGCGCTTCGAGCTCGAGGCGGTCGACCTGGCGCTCGCCGCCGGGGTCGCCACCAGCGCGATCCAGGCGGCGTCGCTCAGCGGCCAGATCCGGGTGCAGCTGGAGCTGATCGGCTTCGAGAGCCGCCAGCTGGAGACGGTGCGACGCCAGTTCGAGCTCGGCGGCGCCACCGGTACCGACGTCGCCACCCAGGAGGCGCAGGTGGCGACCGCGCGTACCGTGCTGGTACCGCTGCAGACCCAGCTCGCCCAGACCCGCGACCAGCTCGCGGCCTATCTCGGACGCGCGCCCTCGGAGCTGCGCCTCCCCGCACTCGAGCTGGACGACATCACGCTGCCCGGCACCCTGCCGGTGAGCCTGCCGGCGGCGCTGCTCGACCAGCGGCCCGACATCCGCCAGGCCGAGGCGACGCTGCACGCGCAGAGCGCCGCCCTCGGGGTGGCGATCGCGCAACGCCTGCCGAACGTCACGCTCTCCGCCTCGGTGGGCTCGAACGCCGCGGACATCCACCAGCTGTTCTCGCCGGGCAACGGCCTCTGGTCGGTGGTCAACCAGGCGGTGCAGCCGGTGTTCGACGCCGGCCAGCTGCTGCACGCGCAGCGCGCCCAGCGCGCCGCCCTTGACAACGCCGCCGCCAGCTGGCGCAACACCGTCGTGCTGGCGCTGCAGAACGTGGCCGACGTGCTGGTGGCGCTGCAGAACGACGAGGCGGCGCTGGAGGCGAGCCTGGACGAGCAACGCGCCTCGGAGCGCAGCCTCTCCCTAGCCAGCCTGCAGTACAAGCTGGGCGGCGTCTCCTACCTCTCCGTGCTGACCGCCCAGCAGAGTACGCAGAACGCCATCCTGTCGCTGCTGCGCGCCCGCGCGGCGCGCTATACCGACACCATCGCGTTGTATCAGGCGCTCGGCGGCGGCTGGTGGCATCGCGCCGACGTGCCGCCGC
>CAXTOE010000487.1:0-2444 GCA_964245685.1 uncultured Acetobacteraceae bacterium
TCTCCGCACCGCTCTGCTGGGCATACGGCACGTCCACCCTGATCGCGGCCGTCGCCGTCCTGGTCGACCGCGGCGGCGCCGTTGCCCGGCGATGATGATCCTCGTGCCGCCGGCATGACGGACGTCTCGTACCGGTCGAGGGTCGCGGGGTGAAGATCGTCGTCGCCGGCACGCCGATGATCGGCCATCTCAATCCGCTGCTGTCGATCGCCCGTTTCCTGGTCGCCGACGGTCACGAGGTGGTCGCGCACAGCGCCAGCGTGCACGGCGACCGCCTGCGCGCCTGCGGTGCGAGGTTCCATCCGTTCTCCGGCGCCATCGACCAGGATCTGAGCGACCTGGACGCCGTCTATCCGCAGCTCAAGGCGTTGCCGCCGGGACCGGTGAAGCTGAGGTTCCTGTTCAGGCACGCCTTCATCGGACGGCTGCGCGGCCAGCACGAGTCGCTGCGCCGGCTGCTGCGCGAGTTCCCGGCCGACCTCGTGCTCTGCGACAACCTGTTCTTCGGCGCACTGCCGCTGCTGCTCGGGCGCCGGGAGGATCGGCCGGCGATCGTCCATCTCGGCGTCACCCCGCTCTTCACCAGCCGCGACGACGGGGCTCCGGTCGGCCCTGGGCTGCCGCCGGCGGCGGACGAGGCGCAGCGCGACGCCTACCGGGCGATGAGCCGCGTGGTGGACGAGCACTTCTTCGAGCCGGTCCAGGCCGAGCTCGACCAGGCGCTCGCCTCGCTGGGCCTCGGCCCGCTGCCGTCGCGCATGAACGACGCCAGCGTGCTGCTGCCCGACCTGTTCCTGCAGCCCACCGTGGCGCGCTTCGAGTTCCCCAGCCGCGAGGTGCCACGCGCGCTGCGCTTCATCGGGGCGCTGCCGCTGCCGCCCGGCGACCTGTCGCTCCCCGCCTGGGCGGACGAGGTCGAGGCGGCCGGGCGCGTCGTGCTGGTGACGCAGGGGACGCTGGCAAATCATGACCTCGGCCAGCTGATCGGGCCGACGCTCGCCGCGCTCGGCGACCGGCCCGACCTGCTGGTGCTGGTCGCCACCGGCGGACGGCCGCTGGACGCGGTGCCCGGACCGATCCCGCGACACGTCCGCCTCGCGCGGTTCCTGCCCTATGACTGGCTGATGCCGCGCCTCGACCTGGTAGTGACCAACGGCGGCTACGGCACCGTCAACCACGCCCTGCGCCACGGCGTGCCGCTGGTGGTGGCCGGCCAGAGCGAGGACAAGGCCGAGGTGGGCGCGCGCGTCGCCTGGAGCGGCGTCGGCGTCAGCCTGCACACCGACACCCCGAGCCCCGCGGCACTGCGCGCCGCGATCGACACGGTGCTGAGCGGGGAGGGCTTCCGCGAGGCGGCGCGCGGCATGGCCGACGCGTTCCGCGGCTTCGATGCCGAGACGGAGGTGCCGCGCCTGCTGCGCGAGCTCGCCGCGGCCTGAGCCGCGGCCGGACTACATCTCGGTGATGCTGGTGACGATGCGCGACACCATCCCGTAGGCGATGGCCTCCTCGGCACCCATCCAGTAGTTGCGGTCGGTGTCCTTGGCGACCTTCTCGTAGGGCTGGCCGGTCTCGCGCGAGAACAGCCGGTTCAGGCGCTCGCGCATCTTGATGATCTCGCGCGCCTCGATGTCGATATCGACCGCCGGGCCGCGCACGCCGCCCATCGGCTGGTGCAGCAGGAAGCGCGTGTTGGGCAGGCACAGCCGCCGCTCCTTGACCCCGGCGACGTAGATCAGCGCGCCGGCGCTCGCCACCCACCCGGTGCCGATTACGCGGACCGGCGCCATGCTGTCGACGAAGCGGATCATGTCGTGGATGGTGTCGCCGCTCTCCACGTGGCCGCCGGGAGAGTTGATATACACGTCGATCGGCTTGGCCGAGGCGCCGGCCAGCGCCAGCAGGCGCCGGGTGACGTCGCGCGCCGCCTTGTCGGTGATCGCACCGAAGATCAGCCCCTTGCGCTGGTCGAACAGCCGCTTCTCCAGCTCGTTGATCGGCGAGGAGAGCGTCTTGTTGTCGTCCGGCTCCTTGGTGTCGGGACCGTTCGGCTCGGGAACCTCCGGGCCGTCCGGATCCTCTTCATCGTCCATCCTGACGCGGTGCTTCAGCGACATTCCGTTCATCCTGATCTCTCCTGCCGGCTCGCCCATTGGCCGGTCCTAGCCTGTTTCCCCGCCTGCTCCAAGAACGTCCGCGGCGAGACATCCGGCGCCGGTCGGGCTACACCCGCGGGAGGCGTGGACGCGCCCGCGAGGACCTCGATGGCAACAGAGATGGGCAAGACCTGGCGACGGCCAAGGGTGGACGCGACGAACGGTCTGCGGCGACCGGTCGCGCCGCCATTCGGGGTCGGCCTGATCATCCTGGCGCTCGCCGGCTGCGCGCATCAGGACGTGGTCGATACCCCGGTCAGCTGGTGGCACCAGCTGCAGGGTGGGGCC
>CAXTOE010000488.1:0-2442 GCA_964245685.1 uncultured Acetobacteraceae bacterium
GTGTCCGGCCCCGTCGCATCGCGCCCTGCCACACTTCCTCCTGCCGCCATCGCGGCACGATCCTCGTGGTCGGCGTGCATCGTCATTCCCGCTGGCCTCGCTCAGGTCGGCGCATGACGGAGCTGTCATGCATATGCCTGTCTATCATGCGTCCCGCCGCGCGCAATCGGCTACCCCGTGATCGTGTCGCCAGGGCCGGCTCGCGCGCCGGCAGGCCCGCGCGCCGCAAGGAGTTTGTGCAAGCACGCCGACCCGGCTAGATTGTTGCGATACTGCGTGGCCCTCCGGCCGCGTGCCGTATCGGAACCAACCGCAACCGGACGTCCGCATGCCCGACCACGACCGCTCCGACCTGGCGCCGCTCGAGCGATGGCTCACCGGACCGCGCATCCAGGGTCTGCCGGCCCTGCTCGGCAGCCGGCCGCCTGTGCTGTCGTTCGAGTTCTTCCCGCCGCGCACCGAGGCGCTGGAAGCGCAGCTCTGGTCGTGCATACGCCGGCTGGAGCCGCTCTGCCCGAGCTTCGTCTCGGTCACCTACGGCGCGGCCGGCTCGACCCAGGCGCGCACCCACGACACCGTGGCCCGGCTGGTGCGCGAGACCACGCTGACGCCGGCGGCGCACCTGACCTGCGTCGGCGCGTCGCGCGGCGCGGTCGACGACGTGGCGCGCCGCTACTGGGCGGAGGGGGTCCGCCACATCGTCGCACTGCGCGGCGACCCGCCGGGCGGCGGTCCGTTCGAAGCCACAGCGGACGGCTACGCCAACGCCGCCGAGCTGGTCGCAGGGCTCCGTCGGGTGGCGGATTTCGAGCTCTCGGTCGCGGCCTATCCGGAAGTGCATCCCGACGCGCACAGCCCGCAGGCCGATCTCGACAACCTCAAGCGCAAGCTGGATGCCGGTGCCACGCGCGCCATCACCCAGGTGTTCTTCGAGGCCGAGACCTACCTGCGCTTCATCGACCGCTGCCTGGCAGTCGGGATCACCGCACCGGTGGTGCCGGGGATCATGCCGGTCTCCAACTTCGCCTCCGCCAAGCGCTTCGCACAGAGCTGCGGCACCACCATCCCGTCCTGGCTGGAGGCGATGTTCGCCGGCACCGAGGAGGATCCTGAGATCCGGCGCATGGTCGGCGCGGTGGTCGCCGCCGAGCAGGTGCGGCTGCTGCAGGCAAACGGGGTGGACGAGTTCCACTTCTACACCCTCAACCGCCCCGACCTGACCTACGCGATCGGCCATATCCTCGGCGTGCGGCCGCAGCCGGTCGAGGCTCGCGAACCGGCCTGATCCGTCGGCGGCCGGCGCCGCCCCACGCCCGATCACCGCGCGGCCGCCTCCTGGTTCAGCTGCTGGATCAGCAGGGCCACCAGGCCGGACCAGCCGGTCTGGTGCGACGCGCCGACGCCGCGACCCGTATCGCCGTCGAAATACTCGTAGAACAGCGACAGCTCGCGGAAGTTCGGATCCTGCTGCAGGAGCGTCGGCGTGCCGTGCACGGCGCGGCGTCCGTCCGCACCGCGGGTGAACAGGCCGACCAGGCGACGCGACAGCTCGCAGGCGACCTCGTGCAGGCTCGCCATGTTGCCCGAGCCGGCGGGGCACTCCACCTTCAGTCCGTCACCGTAATAGCGATGCATGCGACGCAGCGACTCGATCAGCAGGTAGTTGACCGGCATCCAGACCGGACCGCGCCAGTTGGAGTTGCCGCCGAACAGCCGTGACCGCGACTCCCCCGGCCAGTAGCCGAGCTCGTAGCTCTGCCCGTCGCACTCCAGCCGGTACGGCTGATGCTCGTGCACCTTGGAGACGGCGCGGATGCCGTGCGGCGACAGGAACTCGGTCTCGTCGAGCATGTAACGCAGGATGTTGGTCAGGCGGTGGGCGCGCAGCAGCGAGACCAGCGCGGTGTCGCCGCTGCCCGGCACGGTCCAGCGTGAGACCAGCCCGGCGAGGTCGGGCCGGTTCTCCAGGAACCAGCTCATCTGTGCCTTGAGCTGGGGCAGCCGGTCGATCTGCTCGCTGGACAGGATGGTCACCGCGAACAGCGGGATCAGCCCGACCATCGAGCGCGCGCGCAGCGGGATCCGCCTGCCGTCGGGAAAGCCCAGCTGGTCGTAGAAGAACTGATCCTGCTCGTCCCACAGGCTGATGCCTTCGGCCGACGCGATCAGCAGGAAATGCTCGAAGAACTTCGCGGCCACGTCCTCGTAGGCGCTGTCCTGCAGCGCCAGTTCGACGGCGATATGAAGCATCGCCAGCGCGTACATCGCCATCCAGGCGGTGCCGTCCGACTGCGACAGCTCGCCTCCGGTCGGCAGCGGTGCGGAGCGGTCGAAGATCGCGATGTTGTCCAGGCCGAGGAAGCCGCCCTGGAACACGTTGCGCCCCGAGGCGTCCTTGCGGTTCACCCACCAGGTGAAGTTCATCAGCAGCTTGTTGAATAC
>CAXTOE010000489.1:0-1715 GCA_964245685.1 uncultured Acetobacteraceae bacterium
TGGTGACGCTGCCGACCGCGCTGATGGTCGAGTGCGTGCTGATCGGGCTGCTGCTGCGCCGGCATCGCGCCGGCCGCATCCTGCTGTCGCTGGGTGCCGCGGCACTCGCGGGCTGCCTGGTGCTGCCGGTGGACCGCTGGACGATCCGTCCGCTGGAGGATCGCTTCCCGGCGGTCACCAGGCCGCCGGATCGGGTGGACGGGATCGTGATGCTGGGCGGCGCGATCGACGACCTGACCAGCCGAGACCGCGGCACCCCCACGCTCACCGCGGCGGCGAACCGGGTGACCAGCTTCGTGATGCTGGCGCGTCGCTACCCGCGCGCGAAGCTCGTGTTCACCGGCGGCTCGGGCGACCTCCGTCAGGGGAGCGCCAACGAGGCCGTATACATGCGCGTCCTGCTCGAGCAGCTCGGCCTGCCGCCGGGACGCGTCCTGTTCGAGGACCGCTCCCGCACCACCTGGGAGAACGCGGTCTACAGCTTCGCCCTGGCGGCGCCGCGACCCGGCGAGCGCTGGGTGCTGCTGACATCGGCCTGCCACATGCCGCGCGCGGTCGGCGTGTTCCGCCGCGCGGGATGGACGGTGCTGCCCTGGCCGGTGGGCTACCAGTCGCGCGACCGCATCACCGGCTACGCCCTGTCGCTGGGCCAGAAGCTAGCGGTGCTCGACTGGGCGGCGCATGAATGGCTCGGCCTGATCGCCTACGACCTGTCCGGCCGCAGCACGGCGCTGTTTCCCGCGCCGGACGCGTCGGCGGCGTGACGTACACGCGTCCGGCGCCCCGACAACCCCAGGTTCCGGCACGTTGCCCAAAAATAAAATGCCTGTTATGTCCACCACTCTCAGTTGTTGGGTCACGGGCACGACGGAGAGTCGCACTGGTGTCAGTTCAAGAGGATCTGGTCGAAAAGATCGCGGACGTCGTCAGATCCATGGATGCAATACCTGCGGATGTTACGGCCACGATTACTTCGGATACGAACATCGTTCGTGACCTCAGACTTGACTCGATTACCGTGATGGACTTCATCATGGAGCTCGAGACGAAATTCGATACGGTCATTCCGATCGACACCATTGCTGAAGTCGAAACGGTCGGCGATCTGGCGCGGATGCTCGATTCGAGACCTCTACGGGTATCGCAGTAGACCATGCTGGCAAAATACCACGACCTGAAGCAGGCGCATGCCCGCCTACGCGACGGTGCGCACTATCCTTTCAACGTCGCCTTCGAGCGGATCGTCTCGCCGACCGAGGCGGGGCTCGACGGGCGCAAGATCCTGCTGCTCGGCACCAACAACTACCTCGGGCTGACCTTCGATCCGAGCTGTATCGGCCGCGCCGCCGCGGCGCTGCAGGCCGAGGGCACCGGCACCACCGGCTCGCGCATCGCCAACGGCACCTACGGCAGCCACGCCGACCTCGAGCGCCAGATCGCCCGCTTCCTCGGCCGTCGCGACGCCATGGTGTTCACCACCGGCTACCAGGCCAACGTCGGCATCCTGCCCGCACTCGCCGGACGCGACGACAACATCCTGCTCGATGCCGACAGCCACGCCAGCATCTATGACGGCGCGCGGCTGAGCGACGCGCCTGTGACGCGCTTCCGGCACAACGATCCGGACGACCTGTATCGCCGCCTGCGCTTCCTGCGCGACCGGCCCGGCCAGAGGCCGGGCCACAACCTCATCGTCGTCGAGGGCATCTACAGCA
>CAXTOE010000489.1:1725-2432 GCA_964245685.1 uncultured Acetobacteraceae bacterium
GCTCGGCGACAGCGCGCCGCTGCGCGAGATCGCCGCGATCAAGCGCGAGACCGGCGCCTACCTGCTGGTCGACGAGGCGCACTCGCTCGGCGTGCTGGGGTCGCGCGGCCGCGGGCTGGCCGAGGCGGCCGGGATCGAGGCCGACGTCGACTTCATCGTCGGCACCTTCAGCAAGAGCCTGGGCGGCATCGGCGGCTTCTGCGCCTCCGACCTGCCCGACTTCGGGCTGCTCCGTCTCGCCTCGCGCGCGTACATGTTCACCGCCTCGCTGCCCTCCTCGATCACCGCCGGCGTGTCTCGCGCCCTCGAGCTGGTCGAGAGCCGGCCGGGCCTGCGCGCCGACCTCGCGCGCAACGCGTCGCGGCTGTACGGCGGCCTGTCCGCCGCCGGCTTCTCGCTCGGCCCGACGCCGAGCCCGATCGTGTCGATCCGGTTGCGCGATCCGGACCTGGCGGCGCTGTTCTGGGGCCGGCTGCTGGCACTCGGCGTCTACGTCAACCTCGCCCTGCCGCCGGCGACGCCGGATCGGCAGTCGCTGCTGCGCACCAGCGTGAGTGCCGCGCACGGCACGGCGCAGATCGACCACGCGATCAGCACGATCACGGCTGTCGGCGCCGAGCTCAAGGTCATCCCGGGCGCCGGGGTGCAGTACGCGATGGCGGCCGCCCAGTAGCACGCGGCTCCAGCGACGCGCCACCGTGTCCGCT
>CAXTOE010000490.1:0-2420 GCA_964245685.1 uncultured Acetobacteraceae bacterium
AGGCGGGGGAGGGCGCCGAGCCGGATCGGCCCCGCTGCCGTGGCGGCGGCCGACGCGCCGGCCAGGCACTCCAGCAGCTCGGTCTGACCCGCCCCCAGCACGCCGGCGCGGCCCACCACCTCACCGCGGCGCACCGTGAGCTCCGGCACCTCCAGCCGGCCGACCCGGAGTGCGCGCACCGCCACCGCCACGTCATCCGCGTCTTCGCCAGCGGCGGCGTGGCTGGCCCAGTCGGTCGCCTCGATGGCGCGCCCGACCATCAGCTGCACCACCTGCTTGAGCGTGACGTCGGCGACCGCGCCCTCGTGCACCGCGCGGCCGTCCTTCAGCACCAGGATGCGGTCGCACTGCGCGAACACCTCGTTGAGGTGGTGCGAGATGAACAGGATGCCGAGACCCTGCCGCCTCAGGTCGGCGAGGAAGGCAAACAGGCGCTGCGTCTCGGCCAGCGTCAGCGAGGCGGTCGGCTCGTCCAGGATCAGGATCCGCGGAGCGGTGGCGAGCGCCTTGAGGATGTCGAGGATCTTGAGCTCGCCCAGGCTCAGCGTGTCGCACTCGCGGGAGAGGTCGATGCGCACGCCGAAGCGGTCGGCCAGCCGCTGGGCGCTCTGCATCAGCGTGCGGTCATGGATCAGCCCGCCCCGCCGCGGCTCGCGCCCGAGCATGATGTTCTCGGCACCGTTCAGCGGCCGGATGATCGACACCTGCTGATGCGCCACCGCGATGCCGGCCGCGAGCGCGTCGGCGACGCTGCGGAACCGCACCGGCCGGCCGCCGACCTGCAGCGTGCCGGTGTCCGGCAGCACGGCGCCGCAGACGATCTTCACCAGCGTCGACTTGCCGGCACCGTTGGCGCCCACCAGGGCCAGCATCTCGCCGGCATGCAGCCGCAGATCGACATCGGTCAGCGCCGCGGTCGCGAGGAAGCTCTTGCCGATCGCGCGAGCCTGCAGCAGCGGGTCGTCGGTCATGTCGTGCGCCGGGCTACGGGCGGGAGCGTGCTCCCGCCCGCGGCACCGCTCAAGCCTTCATGCCGGAGAGGGCCCGGTCACGATAGATGTAGTACAGGTCGGTCGCGTCGTAGGTCGGCGTGCCGACGGGCGGCACGTTGACGCCGCTCACCAGCAGCGGTGCCGGGAACTCGACCGTCGGCACCGGCACCACCTCCTTCGCGGGCCGTCCCTTGCCGACGATCTCGTTGATCAGCCAGCCGGTATAGGCGCCCCAGATCTCGAACGCCTGCGCGGTGGTGGCCTTGAGCGGGTAGGCCGGATCGCGCATGCGGTCGAGTGCGGTGGCCGCACCGTCGGCGGAGACCACGAAGATCCTGTCCTGCATGTTGCGCGACTTGATCACCTCGGCGGCCGCCATGCCGGGCTCGTCCCAGGGACACCAGATCGCGTCGAGATCGTTGCCGTAGCGGGCGAGCCAATCGTTCACCACGTTCTGCGTGGTCTCGTAGAAGCCCGAGTACTGGATCACCCGTTCCGCTTCCAGGCTGATCCACTCGTTCTCGGTCAGCACCGCGCGCATCACCTTGCCGCGCTTGCGCGTGCCGTGATGGAAGTTGGCGATCACGGCGCAGATGTTGGCCTTCTGCTTGCTCTCGCCGAGCAGCCGGTCGACCATGTACTGGCTGTACTGGCCGCCCATCACCCAGTTGTTGCTGGTGATGTCGGCGATCGCCGGCGACTGCCAGCCGCTGTCGAGGCTGAAGAACGGGATCTTCGAGCGGGCGAGGTCGTCGAGCGCGCTGTGTGCTGCGGTCAGGGTGCCGTACATCACCAGGATCGCGTCGGACTTCGCGGTGATGGCGTTCTCGATCTGGCTGACCAGCGCGCCGGGATCGCCCTTGGCGTCGGTCATGTTGACCTCCCAGCTCTTGTCGAAGCCGGTCTTCTTCAGCCATTGCTGGAACCCGCTCCAGCTGCGCTGGTCCGACTGCGCCGACATCTGCTGCGCCACCACGGCGAGCTTCACCGGCTTGGCCTGGCTCTGCGCCCGCGCCGGCTCGCTGCCCAGCGCGAACTGCGCCAGCTGAACGCCGCCCGCGACTGCCGCGGCGGCGCCGAGGCCGCCCAGCACATGTCGTCGGGTCGGCTGGATGATGGTCGGTCGTTCGTTGCTCATGCTCGTCCTCCCGTTTCGTTACGTCTTCATTGGAAAATCTCAGTCGAACAGCGCGGCGACCTCCGCCGGCTGGTCCCAGTGCGGCACGTGGCCGGCATCGTCGATCAGGTGTACGGCGGTGCGGCTGCCGGCCTGTCGCACCTGGGTCCAGGGTATGATCCGGTCCTGCAGGCCCCAGACCAGGCGCGACGGCATCGACAGCCCCCGCAGGTCGGCGGTGATGTCGATCTGCTGGCCCGCCTCGTCGACCAGCACGTCCAGCGTGCCGGCGAGGCCGTCGACCCGCACCA
>CAXTOE010000491.1:0-936 GCA_964245685.1 uncultured Acetobacteraceae bacterium
GAGCTTCGGTGGCCATGGGCGCTGTGTTCCTCGCGAGTGTCTCCTCGCTTCGCTGAACCCGGGTGACGGCTTTAACAAGAGCGAAACGCACGTCTCCCGCACCGCGCCAGAGCAGCGAATTGCCGATCGGGTCCGGCCCTCGCGACCGGGCGGTAGCAGGGCCTGCTCGGGCACCGGCGACAAGGGTCGACCATCGATCGTCAGGACGCGGGCGCGGGCGATCGGCGCGCGCCGCGGCCTGCCGGTCTGGCGCGCCTGCGCGGGCGGCGCCCCCGGCGACCTGCCGCGCGAGACGACCGCCGACCGGCTGCTGATCGAGAGCCGGCCGCCCGCGGGCGCGGAGCGTCCCGGCGGCAACGGGCACGCGATCGACTGGACCCTGCCGAGGGGCTGGAGCGCGCCGGTGCCGTGGTTGCTCGCCGGCGGCCTCGATGCGGACAACGTCGCCCGCGCGATCCACCTCAGCGGTGCGGCGGCGGTGGACGTATCGTCGGGCGTGGAGTCGAGCCCCGGGGTCAAGGACCCGGACCGCATCGCGGCCTTCATCCGGGCGGCGAAGCGGCGGGTCGGGGACCTCACGCGTCTGCGGCTTTCCTGACCGCGCCGCGCGGACGCCTGCTCAGTCGGGACGGCGTCGAGGCGGAGGCGAGGGGTCGGCATTCGCGGTCCGGCGCAGCACCTCGCGGCGTATCTCCTCGGCGAGCTGCGGGTTGGCGCGCCGTATCTGGCCGACGCGCAGCGCCGCGGCGGTGCCGGGTGCCGGATTGCTCTCCCAGTTCTCCAGGAACCACAGGTCGGCGCTGAGCAGTTCCGATGCCGAGTGGCTGTCGCCGAAGCTGGCCAGGGCGCGGCGCGCCGCCGACGTCCGGGGAGTGTGGTGCTTCATGCCGTCGATCCGCTCCGGCGCGACCAGCGTCAGCAGGCTGTGTTCCGCAC
>CAXTOE010000491.1:946-2420 GCA_964245685.1 uncultured Acetobacteraceae bacterium
GTCTGTGTTGGTGCGCCGACCTTTCCGGTCCGGGGAGCAAGACATAAAGCACCGGCGACGGACCGCAAGCGCCGGATTGGTCGCGACGCCGAGTTTTGCTGAACTGGATCGTGCAGTCCTGGCCAGCTACCTTGCCGATCGAAACGGTTGCGGCGTCGGCTGAAGTCGGGCAGCGGAACCGTTACGACGTCGTCGCCGGCCGGCTGCTCGTCCTGGCCGTCGGGAACCACTATATGTCCGCGGGCGGGCAGCGAGTGGAGGAGCACGCATGGATGCCATGGTGATTCCGGTTCCGCCCGATGGGGCGCGGGACGGCGTCGGCGCATCGCGCGCGAGGCAGGTGGATCTCGCCATCACCGGCATGAGCTGCGCGTCCTGCGCCGGCCGGGTCGAGCGTGCCCTGTCGCGCAGCGAGGGCGTGCTCTCGGTGTCGGTCAACCTCGCCACCGAGCAGGCGCGGGTCTCGCTCGGCACCGATCGCGGCGAGGACGATGCGGCGGTGGCCGCGCGGCTGGAGGCGGCGGTGGTCGAGGCCGGCTACGGCGCCACGGTGGTCCGCCATGACGCCTCCGGACGGCCGGACGAGGTCGAGGCGGATCGTCGCGAGCGGCTGCACCTGATCCTGGCCTGCCTGCTTTCGGCGCCGTTGCTGCTGTCGATGCTGCTGCACCCGCTGTTCGGCCTGCTGCACCAGGATGGGCTGGCGGCGCGGGCGATGCTGCCGGGGTGGGTGCAGTTCCTGCTGGCGACGCCGGTGCAGTTCTGGCTCGGCGGCCGCTTCTACCGTGCCGGTGCCGCGGCGCTGCGCGCGGGCACCGGCAACATGGACCTGCTGGTGGCGCTCGGCTCCTCGGCCGCCTGGGGTCTCAGCACGGTGCAGCTGCTGCGCGGCGCCTCGATGCTGTATTTCGAGAGCTCCGCCCTGATCATCACCTTCATCCTGTTCGGCAAGTGGCTCGAGCACGGGGCGCGCCGGCGTGCCGCCGACTCTGTGCGCGCGCTGTCGGCGCTGCGTCCGGACAGCGTGATCCGGCTGGAGTCCGGTGTCGAGCGCCAGGTGCCGCTGGCCGAACTCCGCGCCGGCGACCTGCTGGTGGCGCGGCCGGGCAGCCGGATCGCCGCGGACGGCACCGTGCGCGACGGCGAGAGCGGCGTCGACGAGTCCCTGATCACCGGCGAGAGCCGGCCGGTCGCCAAGGCGCGCGGCGACCTGGTGATCGCCGGCGGCCTGGTCGTGGATGGCCGCCTGGTGATCGAGGCCTCGGCGGTGGGCGCCGAGACCCGTCTCGCCGGGATCGTGCGGCTGATCGAGACGGCGCAAGCCTCGCGCGCACCGGTGCAGCGCCTGGTGGACCGGGTCAGCGCGATCTTCGTGCCGGTTGTGCTGGCCCTCGCGCTGGTCACCTTCCTGTCCTGGTGGACGGTCACCGGCCACGGCGCGCTGGCGCTGCTGAATGCGGTGTCGGTGCTGGTC
>CAXTOE010000492.1:0-721 GCA_964245685.1 uncultured Acetobacteraceae bacterium
AGGTCGAGCAGGTGCCGGGCGGAGTCCGGGTCGAGGTGGGCGGCCTGGGCCAGCGCGCGGCGCCGCGCCGGGCTGAGGCCGTGCACCGGTGCCTCGCGCAGCAGTTCCGCCTCGTGCGCGAAGCCGGCACCGGTCCCGCACCCGATCCCCTCGATGCAGGCCACCACCAGCCCGGTATCCTCCGGCAGCAGGGCGCGCGGGAACGTCTCGTCCACCGCGAAGTAGAGCGCGTCGCAAAAGTCGCGGTAGTCGCGCCATTTCAGGTCGGTCAGGAAGTCGCGCGGGCCGGACTTGACCTCGATGCAGCTGAAGCCGCCGTCCGGCCGCAGCGCCAGGATGTCGGCGCGCCGGCCGTTCGGCAGCGGCACCTCGTGCAGCACCACCCAGCCGAGCTGGCCGCACAGGCGTGCGGCCGCGCGTCGTATCGCCAGGGCGTTCTCGGCCGGGGGAAGCGTGCTGCTGATCTGCATCGGCGCTTCGTGATGCCCAAAGCCGCGATCTGCCGCAAGCTGTGATTCAGTCGTGAAGAACCGCCGACGCCGCGACGCATTCTAGCTTCGTCATGATCGCAACACGCTTCTCCGTCGCCACCCACATCATGCTGTTTTTGTCGGCCGATCCGGGTTGCGTCCTAACCAGCTCGCGCTTCGCCGGCAGCGTCAACACCAATCCGGTGGTGGTGCGCCGGATCATGCGCCTGCTCGCCCGTGCAGGGCTGGTG
>CAXTOE010000492.1:731-1260 GCA_964245685.1 uncultured Acetobacteraceae bacterium
GAGTGGATCACGCTCGACGATGTCTGGGACGCGGTGAACCCGGCGCCGGCACCACCGCTGCTGCCGCTGCACGCCCATCCCGATCCGCTCTGTCCGGTCGGCCGGCACGTGCCGCGCCTGCTCGGCGAGAGCTTCCTGATCGCGGAGTCGGCCATGCGCCACGCGCTCGCCCGCGTCTCGCTGGCGGCGATGGCGGCGGGTCTCGCCGCGGCCGACCGCCTGCACGCGTCGGGGCCGGGCGATTAGGCAGACAAGGGCGTCGCCCTTGACCCACTGGGGCCGGCGGCCCCAGACCCCCGATCTAGGTCGGCCGTGCCAGCAGGTGCTGCTTCCTGCCGACCGAGAGCTTGATCGTGTCCGGCGAGAGGTCGGAGAGCGAGACCAGCCGGTTCTCGTCGCGAACCACCTCGTCGTTGATGCGCAGGCCGCCGCCGCGGATCAGCCGTCTGGCCTCGCCGTTGCTGCCGACAATCACAGTGTGAAACAACAGCCGATAAACACGGATGCATACCTCAAGCTAACCCAGATC
>CAXTOE010000492.1:1270-2415 GCA_964245685.1 uncultured Acetobacteraceae bacterium
GCCCCAGTGGGTCAAGGGCGACGCCCTTGTCTGCCTAATCGCCCGGCCCCGTCTCCACGAACAGCCGATATACGGGGATGCCGGCCTCCAGCGACGCCCGATCGACCGCACGCGACGGCAGCGCGTCCGACGTGCCGGAGCCCGCCTCGAATACCGCCTGCGCCGCCGCGGCCGCCGCTTCGGCCGCGTCGCGACCGTGGCACAGCGCCGTCGCCTCCGTGGCCAGGACCTTCTTGGCGTCGTTGATCATGGCGCCCGGCAAGGCGCCCAGGCGGTCGCACTCCGCGAGGTCGAGCTCCGTGAACAGGCGCAGGAAACGGCCGACATCGGCATCCTCCGCGTTGCGCCAGAACTGCCAGTACTCGAACGGCGACAGGCGATGGCTCGACAGCCAGACCGCGCCGGCGGCGGTCTTGCCCATCTTGGCGCCGGACGCGGTGGTGAGCAGCGGCGTGGTCAGGCCGAACACCTGCCGCTGGTCGGTGCGTCGCACCAGCTCGACCCCGGAGACGATGTTGCCCCACTGGTCGGAGCCGCCCATCTGCAGGCTGACCCCGTGGCGCCGGCCGAGCTCGCGGAAATCGTAGCTCTGCAGGATCGAGTAGTTGAACTCGAGGAAGGTCAGGCCCTGCTCGCGCTCCAGCCGCTGCCGCACGGAGTCGAAGCCGAGCATGCGGCTGACGCTGAAATGCACCCCGACCTCGCGCAGCAACTCGATATAGCCGAGCCGGTCCAGCCAGGCCGCGTTGTCGGCGAGGATGGCGTCGGACGGCCCGTCGCCGAACCGCAGCATCGCCTGGAGGTTGCGCCGTATGCCCTCGCGGTTGGACGCGAGTGCCGAATCGCCGAGCAGCTGTCTGGCGTCGTCGCGGAACGAGGGATCGCCGATCCGGCTGGTGCCCCCGCCGAGCAGCGCCACCGGACGGTGGCCGTGCCGCTGCAGCAAACGCAGCATCATGATCGGGATCAGGTGGCCGACATGCAGGCTGTCGGCGGTCAGGTCGAAGCCGATATAGCCGCCCACCGGCCCCGCGAGCAGGGCCGCGTCGAGCGCCTCGATGTCGGTGCACTGAAACACGAGGCCACGCGCTTCGGCCTCGCGGAGGAACGAGCTGTCGGGCATGAGGAGGCCTGGTCTGGTGGCG
>CAXTOE010000493.1:0-2403 GCA_964245685.1 uncultured Acetobacteraceae bacterium
GGGCCGCATCCCGGTCGCGCCGCAACCCGAACCAGGCGGTCGGGGAGCGGCTCACCCGAGGCGATGCACCAGCCCGTCGATGAGACCCGACAGGGTGGCGCCTTCCGCACGCGCGGCGAAGGTGAGCGCCATGCGATGCCGCAGGACGGGTTGGGCGAGGGCGGCGATGTCGTCGATGCTGGGGGACAGCCGCCCCTCCAGCAGCGCGCGCGCCCGGCAGGCCAGCATCAGCGCCTGCGCCGCGCGCGGCCCGGGCCCCCAGGCGACGTTGCGCGCCAGCCTGGCGTCGTCGCTGCTCTCCGGCCTGGCACTGCGCACCAGCCGCAGGATCGCGTCCACGACCCGCTCGCCGACCGGAAGCCGGCGGATCAGCGCCTGCGCCTCGACCAGCTCGCCGGCCTGCAGCACGGGCTCGGCCGCCTCCTGCTGCGCACCGGTGGTGGCCAGCAGCATCGCACGCTCCTCGCGCTCGTCGGGATAGGAGAGCTCGATCTGCAGCATGAAGCGGTCGAGCTGCGCTTCCGGCAGCGGGTAGGTGCCCTCCTGCTCGATCGGGTTCTGCGTCGCCAGCACGTGGAACGGGTGCGGCAGCGCATGGTCGATGCCGGCGACCGCCACCCGATGCTCCTGCATGGCCTGCAGCAGGGCGGACTGCGTGCGCGGGCTGGCGCGGTTGATCTCGTCGGCCATCAGCAGCTGGCAGAACACCGGGCCCGGCACGAAGCGGAAGCCGCGCCCTCCCTCCTGGGTCTCCTCCAGGATCTCGCTGCCGGTGATGTCGGCCGGCATCAGGTCGGGGGTGAACTGCACCCGCTTGGGCGACAGGCCGAGCACGGTGCCGAGCGTCTGCACCAGCAGCGTCTTGCCGAGCCCGGGGACGCCCACCAGCAGCGCGTGGCCGCCGGAGAGCAGGCAGACCAGCACCTCGGCGATCACCCGCTCCTGGCCGAAGATGACCCGGCCGAGCTGCGTGCGCACCGCCCCCAGACGCCCGGCGAGCCGGTCGGCGGCGGCCACTGTGTCATTCGCGTCGATCTCGCTCGCGATCGTCATCGTCCCTCGCATCCGCTCGGCAATCTGACAGGTCCGGGGGTTTCATCAAGCCGGGCACTCTCCCTATATCGGTGATGTGCGAGCGCATCAGCGAATGGGAAGATCGGTGGTTCCTGAGCGTCCAGACCTGTCCGGCGACGCCACGGGCATGTGGCACGGCGTCTCGGGCCTCGACCCTGGGGATGCGCCCCGGCCGGTCCCGTTCCAGCTGCCGGACTCCGACCGTCTGCGGCAGGCTCCGCGACAGACGCCGGACCAGAATCTAGGGCAGACCTTGGGCCTGGGGCAGACCTTGAGCCAGGCGCAGTGCGGGTCGCTGCCCTTCCTGATCCAGCGCGACGGCACCTGGCTGTATCGCGGCTCGCCGATCCGTCGCAAGCCGCTGGTCTGCCTGTTCGCAAGCGTGCTGCGTCGCGACGAGATGGGCACCTACTGGCTGGAGACGCCGGCGGAGCGCGGTTCGATCGAGGTGGAGGACGCGCCGTTCGTGGCGGTGGAACTGGACTGGCGCGGCTGCGGCCGCGACCAGGTGCTGGCCTTCCGCACCAACGTCGACCAGATCGTCTGCGCCGGCCCCGAGCACCGGCTGTCGGTGGATTGGCGGCGCCCCTGCCACGACGACGGCGGTGGAGCGGTGCCCTACCTTCACGTTCGCGGCGAGGGCAGGCAGAGCATACAGGCCCGGGTCGGCCGGGCGGTGTATTACGAGCTCGCGGCGCTCGCGGTGCGCGGCCAGAGCCAGGGGCAGGACTGCCTCGGCGTCTGGAGCCAGAACATGTTCTTCCCGATCGGCAGGCTGCCGCCGGAAGAGGGGTGAGGCTCGACCCCTCGGCGCTGGATCGGCATCCGGCGGGCGGGGCGGCCCTGACGGAGGTCTGGTCGGTGCTGCCGCGAGCGCGGCTGGTCGGCGGGGTGGTGCGTGACCTGATCGCCGGCCGCGCCATCGCGGACATCGACCTCGCTACCCCCGAGCCGCCGGAGACGGTGATGCGACGGCTCGGTGACGCGGGGGTGCGCGCGGTCGCGACCGGCCTCGCGCACGGCACCGTCACCGCGCTGCCGCGCGGCCAGCCGATCGAGATCACCACCCTGCGGCGCGACGAGCAGACCGACGGCCGCCATGCCGTGGTCGCCTGGACCGAGGACTGGCGCGAGGATGCGCGTCGCCGCGACTTCACCATCAACGCCATGTCGCTGGCGCGCGACGGCACCCTGTTCGACTATTTCGGCGGCGCCGACGACCTGTTGGCTGGTCGCGTCCGCTTCGTCGGGGACCCGGCGGCGCGGCTCGCCGATGACGCGCTGCGCCTCCTGCGCTTCTTCCGCTTCGAGGCGCGCTACGGTCGCGGC
>CAXTOE010000494.1:0-2372 GCA_964245685.1 uncultured Acetobacteraceae bacterium
GCCTGCGCCATGATCGCGCGCATCCGGTCGAGCAGCGGCTTGGCGTCGCCGCCCTTCGGGAACGCGGCCACCGCGACCCCGAAGCCGACATCCGCCTTGGGCAGGAAGGCGAACTCCGACACCAGCGCCCGGCCCTGCGTCACCAGCCCGTAGAGCGGGCTGCGCTGGTCGGTCAGCACGTCCGACAGCACGTCGGCGGCGGCGAAGTCGCGCGCCTGCAGCCCCGGCATGCGGTAGGCCAGCGTCGCGAAGCCCACCGGGTAGTCGGTGCCCAGCGCCAGCGTCTTCGACGCCACCGGGCCGAGCGCGAACTCCGGCTTGGTCGGCAGCTGCTTGCGCGGGATCGCCTCGAACGCCGTCGTCACCTGCGCCAGCGCCGCCTGCGGATCGACGTCGCCGGCGATCACCAGGATCGCGTTGTTGGGCGCGTACCACCGGTCGTAGAAGCCGCGCAGCAGCGAGATCTCGGTCTTGTCGAACGACGGCCGGGTGCCGAGCGCGTCGTGCGCGTACGGCGTGCCGGCGAACATCGCCGCCTGCACCTGCGAGATATAGAGGTAGAACGGGCTCGACAGGTCGCGCGACACCTCCTGCTCGATCGCGCCGCGCTCCTTCTCCCAGTCCTGCGCGTGCAGGCTGAGCGCATGCATGCGCAGCGCCTCGATGCGCAGCATCACCGACAGGTCCTCGGACGGCGCGGTGTAGTAGTACTGCGTCACCGTCTCGGTGGTCTCGGCGTTGTAGCCGCCGCCGAGCCGCGCGCCGACCTCCGCCAGCTGGTTCTTGTCCAGCCCTTCGCTGCCGCGGAACATCATGTGCTCGAGCGCGTGCGCGGTGCCGGGGAACCCGTCCGGCGCCTGGTTCGAGCCGACCAGGTAGCTGACCTCCGACGTCACCACCGGCGCCAGCCGGTCGCGCACGATCACCACCCGCAGCCCGTTGGAGAGCGTGTCGCGCAGCACGTCGTGCGTAACTGGCGCCGCCGCCGCGCGCCCCGACGCGACCAGCGCCACCCCAAGCATCAGACCAGCCAGCCGCATCACCATGACCCTCGAAGTCCAGCCGCCGCATCCTACGGCCTGCATCCCACGGCAGACAGAGCCGCCGAGGTGCCGGGAGGTTTCATGGCGATGATTTCATCCGACCGCCCTGGTTGACCGCGCGGCACCCGCCGCGTCTGATCCACCGCGATGCTGTTCAGCTCGATCGTGTTCCTGTTCTACTTCCTGCCCGTGTTCTTCTCCTGCTACGCGACGCTACGCTGCCGCAACGCCGTCCTGCGCGTCGGCAGCCTGATCTTCTACGCCTGGGGCGAGGCACGCTCGCTGTGGCTGCTCTGCCTGGTCGGCGCCATCGCCTGGTGCGGCGGCCGGGCGATCCACGCCGCGCGCGGCCGCGGCCAGGAGCACCGCGCCATCCTCGCCGCTACCATCGGCGCCCAGCTGCTGCTGCTCGCGATCTTCAAGTACGCCGCCTTCCTTGCCGCGCAGTTCGGGATCCCGATCGCTGCCCCGGCGCTGCCGCTCGGCATCTCCTTCTTCACCTTCCACGCCATCTCCTACGTGATGGACATCCACCGCCGCACCGTGCCGCGGCCGGCGACGCCGCTGCAGCTCGCCGTCTACCTGTCGATGTTCCCCCAGCTCGTCGCCGGCCCGATCGTGCGCTACGCGACTATCGCCGGGGAGATCGCGCACCGGCGGGTTACCGCGGCCGACGTCACCGCCGGCATCCGCCTGCTGATCATCGGCCTCGCCCAGAAGACCCTGCTCGCCGACACCCTGGCGCGGCCCGCCGACGCCATCTTCGCCCTGCCCGCGCAGTCGCTCGACGCGCGCACCGCCTGGTTCGGCGCCACCTGCTACATGCTCCAGATCTATCTCGACTTCGCCGGCTATTCGCTGATGGCGATCGGGCTCGCGCGCATGATGGGCCTCACCCTGCCGACCAACTTCCGCCATCCCTACGCCAGCCAGTCGATCACCGAGTTCTGGCGTCGCTGGCACATCAGCCTGTCCTCGTGGTTCCGCGACTACCTCTACATCCCGCTCGGCGGCAACCGGCATGGCCGCCTGCGCACGCTGCTCAACCTCTGGGTCGTGTTCCTGCTCTGCGGCCTCTGGCATGGTGCCGCCTGGAACTTCGTGCTCTGGGGCGCCTGGCACGGCGGCTTCCTGGTGCTGGAACGCGCGGGTCTGACCGACGCGCTCGCCCGGCTCTGGCGCCCTCTGCGCCACGGCTACGCGCTGCTCGCCGTGCTGCTCGGCTGGGTGCTGTTCCGCGCCGCCGACCTTCCGCACGCCGGCGCGATGATGCGTGCGATGGCCGGGGCCGGCGCGCACGTGGTGCTCGCCGCCAGGCGGGCCGAACGG
>CAXTOE010000495.1:0-2370 GCA_964245685.1 uncultured Acetobacteraceae bacterium
GATGGGCGATGCGGAACGCGACGGATCGGGATGATAGGGATGTGACATGATGTTTCTGCTGCCTTCCGGATGCGCTCTCGCGCGTCATGAGATGGAGGCAACATAGGGATGCCGCACTCGCATCCATCCCTACGCGGCGATGAAACCTTGGTTAGCCGCGCCGTGCGGCGAAGAACCTGCGCAGCAGCGCCGCGCACTCGGTCTCGCGTATGCCGCCGATCACCTCGGGGCGGTGCAGGCAGTCCGGCCGGTCGTAGAGGCGCGGGCCGTGCTCGACGCCGCCTCCCTTCGGATCGTAGGCGCCGAACAGCAGCCGGGCGACGCGGAAATGCACCGCCGCCCCGGCGCACATCGGGCAAGGCTCGAGGCTGCTCACCAGCGTGCAGCCGGTCAGGCGCGGGCTGCGCAGCCGCGCCGACGCCGCCCGCAGGACGAGCAGCTCGGCGTGCGCGGAAGCGTCGTGCAGCGCCTGCACCCGGTTGCCGTCGCGCGACAGCACCGTGCCGTCCGGCGACAGCACCACCGCGCCCACCGGCACCTCGCCGCGCGCCGCTGCCTCCCGCGCCTCCTGCAGCGCCAGCGCCATCGGCCCCTCGTCCGTCACCACGCCCTCCCGCCGACGATGCGGATTTCCATGCCGGCCGATGTTGCTCTAGCAAGACCTCATGAAACGCAACCGGCCGGTGATCGGCGTCACCCTCGACAGCGAGAAGCCCGCCTCCGACGGCAGGACGGGCTACTCCGCCTATCCCTGGTACGCGCTGCGCGAGAACTACATGGACAGCATCGCCGACGCCGGCGGCCTGCCGGTGGCGCTGGCACATCATGCGAGCCTGGCCGGCGAGACGCTCGAGCGCATAGAGGCGCTGGTCGTCACCGGAGGTGCGTTCGACGTCGACCCCGAGCTGTACGACGGCGGCGCGCGGCATCGCAGCGTCGTGCTCAAGGCCGGCCGCACCGCCGCCGAGCTCGCCCTGCTGCGCACGGCGCTGGCGCGCGACATGCCGACGCTCGGGATCTGCGGCGGCCAGCAGCTGCTGGCGGTGGCACTCGGCGGCACGCTGATCCAGCACCTGCCCGACGAGGTCGCGACGGCACTGCCGCACGAGCAGCCCCATCCGCGTCACCAGCCGGGCCACGCGGTGGAGATCCTGCCGGGGACGATGCTGCACCGGATCGTGGGGAGCGAGAGCATGATGGTGAACTCCTCGCACCATCAGGCGGTGCGGGACCCGGGTGCGGCGCGGGTCAACGCGGTGGCACCGGACGGGGTGATCGAGGGCATCGAGGACCCGCGCTTTCGCTTCTGCCTCGGCCTGCAATGGCATCCGGAGTTCCTGATCGACGCCGGCGACGCCCGCGTCTTCGCCGCCCTGGTGGACGAGGCCGGACGCGGATGACCCGCGCCGACGGCGCCGACGCCGGTAGGCCCGCTCCATCCGGAGCGGATCCCGCGGCGGGCGCGGAGCGCGGCGAGCGCATCGCCAAGTGGCTGGCGCGCGCCGGCGTCGCCAGCAGGCGGGACGCGGAGAAGATGCTGGCCGAGTCGCGGGTGCGGCTCAACAACGCGGTCGTCCGCCACCCGGCCAGCTTCGTGCAGCCTGGCGACATCGTGCGGGTCGATCAGCAGGTAGTCGAGGCGCCGGACCGTGCCCGGCTGTGGCGATACCACAAGCCGGACGGGCTGGTGACCACGCACCGCGACCCGCAGGGCCGCCCGACGGTGTTCGCCTCGCTGCCACCCGGCCTGCCACGCGTGATCAGCGTCGGGCGGCTCGACCTGAGCAGCGAGGGGTTGCTGCTGCTGACCAACGATGGCGGGCTGGCGCGCCGACTCGAGCTGCCGGCGAACGGCTGGATCCGCCGCTACCGGGTGCGGGTATACGGTATGGTCGACGAGGGCCGCCTGGCGGCGCTGGCCGAGGGCACGCAGATCGGGGGCGTGCGCTACGGCCCGATCGAGGCCGGTCTGGACAGCCGCAAGGGCGATAATGCCTGGCTGACGGTGGCACTCCGGGAAGGGCGCAACCGCGAGGTGCGTCGGGTGATGGAGAGCCTAAACCTGCACGTCTCGCGGCTGATCCGTACCGCCTACGGGCCGTTCCAGCTCGGCACGCTGCTGCGTCGCGAGCTGGAGGAGGTGAACGGCAAGGTGCTGCGCGAGCAGGTCGCGGGCCTCGATCCGAGACCGGGAGCGGCAGCCCGACCACCCGGATGAGCGTCTCCTAGATGCGCATCGTCGCCGGCGCCTGGCGCGGCCGCAGCCTCACGGCACCCCGCTCGGCCTCGACGCGGCCGACCGCCGACCGGGTCCGCCAGGCGCTGTTCGACATGCTGGCGCACGCCCCCTGGGCGGATCCGATCGGAGGC
>CAXTOE010000496.1:0-2366 GCA_964245685.1 uncultured Acetobacteraceae bacterium
CTACTACAACTCGCGGGCCAACGTGTTCGCCAACCAGCTGCGCCTGACCTCGCTCGATGCCGGACGCCTCTCCTGGGTCGGCGGCATCTACTACTCGAACCAGTACCTGAACGACAATTACCGCTCGGGCTTCCAGGACATCTACGGCCTCGACGGCGACGTGCAGTACTCGCAGACCGTCGACACCATCAGCGGCTTCGGGCAGGCCAACTACAAGCTGACGAGCGCGCTCACCGCGATCGGCGGCCTGCGCATCGAGCACGAGCAGCGCGAGCTCAACGACTTCAGCTCCTACTTCATCTCGGATGGCGCCATCACCAACCCGAACAACTCGGTCGGGCCGCAGAGCACCAGCTTCACCGAGCCGTCGGGCAAGGCGGAGCTGGAGTACTCGCCGCTGCACGACGACATGATCTACGCCTCGGTCAGTCGCGGCATCAAATCGGGCGGCTTCACCACCTACAATTCGGGCTCGCCTCAGACCTCCACCGCGCCGTTCAAGCCGGAGCGGCTCTGGGCCTACGAGGTCGGCAACAAGCTGGAGCTGCCGGCGCAGCACCTACGCTTCAACCTGTCGGCGTTCTACTACGACTACCATGACCAGCAGATCCAGTCGGCCACCGTCAACGCGCAGACCGGCCTGGTGGGGGCGATCGTGAACGCGCCGAAGTCGCATCTCTACGGCGCCGAGTTCGAGGCGAGCTGGTCGCCGATCCGCAACCTCACCCTGACCCAGGGCGGCGGCTGGGCGACCGGCCAGTTCGACGTCTTCGAGTCCGTGCTCACCGCGGTGCGGGTGCGTGGCGTCTATGTCGGCGTGTTCGGCGACCGCAAGGGCGACAGCCTGCCGGCGCCGAAGATCACGCTGAACGGGTCGATCAGCTATCGCTGGGACCTGGGCCGCTTCGACCTGCTCACCGGTGCGGATTACAGCCTGCGCAGCACCTACCGCTCGCTGTTCGGCAGCCTCTACGACGTCGCCGGCTACACGCTGGTGAACGCCAACGTGACCCTGTCGCCGAAGGGCGGCCACTGGAGTCTCTCCGCGTTTGGCCAGAACATCCTCGACAAGCAGTACGACGTCGATCGCAACTTCTTCGTCGCCGGCGACGACGTGGCACTGGCGGGATTGCCGGCAACCTGGGGCGTGCGCGCCTCGGTGAACTTCTGACGCCGCCGCAGCGCACGGAGCCGCACGATGAGCAGCCTGATCGAGCTCGACACCGCCGGGCTGCTCGCCGGCTACGCGTCAGGGGCCTTCACCCCCCTCGAGTACATCGATGCGCTGATCGGGCACATCACCGCCTGGGAGCCGCAGCTCAACGCGCTCTACGCCTACCAGCCGGAGCAGGCGCGAGAGGAGGCGGCGCGGTCGACGCGGCGCTGGCGGGAGGCGGCACCCTGCGGGCCGCTCGACGGCGTCCCGGTGACGCTGAAGGAGCTGATCGCGACCCGCGGCACCCGCTGGCGCGCAATCCATGGGACCTCGCCACCAGTCCCGGTGGTTCCAGCGCTGGCGCGGCGGCGGCGGCGGCGGCCGGCTACGGACCGCTGCATGTCGGCACCGACATCGGCGGCTCTGTGCGGCTGCCGGCGGCGTGGTGCGGGCTGGTCGGCTTCAAGCCCACGCTCGGCCGGTGCCGATCGATCCGTACTATGTCGGGCGCTGCGCGGGGCCGATGACGCGCACGGTCGACGACGCCGCCCGGCTGATGGCCGTCCTCGCCCGCCCCGACGACCGCGACGCCACCAGCCTGCCGCCGCAGGCGATCGCCTGGGAGCGGCCGCTGCAGGATGTGCGAGGCCTGCGCATCGGGCTAATGCAGGATGCGGGCTGCGGCATGACGCCGGATCCGCAGATCGCCGCCGCCGTCGACCGCGCCGCCGGCCTGTTCGAGCGGGAGGGCGCGCAAATCGTGCCGGTGGCCCCGGTGCTGAGCCGGCAGATCCTGGACGGGATCGACCTTTTCTGGCGTGCCCGTTCCTGGGCCGACCTCGCCCGCCTCTCGCCGGCACGTCGCGACAAGGTGCTGCCCTACATCCTGCAGTGGGCAGCACCGGGCGACGCGGTCTCAGGGCCCGACGCCATCGACGGGTTCAACCGCACCTTCGAGCTGCGCCGCCGCTGCGCCGCGCTGTTCGCGGAGCTGGATGCGGTGCTGTCGCCGACCACGCCGAACCTCGCCTTCCCGGCCGAGTGGGCGTCGCCGCTGAACGACCCGCAGCGACCGTTCGAGCACATCGCCTTCACCCTGCCGTGGAACATGTCCGAGCAACCGGCGCTGTCGCTGAATTGCGGCTTCTCCGCCGGAGGCACGCCGATCGGCCTGCAGATCGTCACCCGTCGCTTCGCCGACCTGGAGGCG
>CAXTOE010000497.1:0-2353 GCA_964245685.1 uncultured Acetobacteraceae bacterium
GCCCGAGGCGATGCCCTCCGGTGCCGAGCGGTCCGCCAGCGCGGCGCGGATGGCGCGCGCCATCGCATCGGGCAGCTCGCGCAGGCCTGCCGGATCGCGGGCGGCATGGCGTATCTCGACCGGGAACAGGCGGCCCGTGCTCTCGATCACCGGGGCGTCGAGGATGCGCGACAGCGCCGCACCGTCCGCGGTCGCCGACATCGCCAGCAGGCGCAGCTCCGGCCGCAGCATGCGCTGCAGGTCGAGGCAGAACGCCAGTGCGAGGTCGGCGTCGAGGCTGCGCTCGTGCACCTCGTCGAAGATCACGCAGCCCACCTCGTCCAGGGCCGGGTCGCCGAGCAGGCGGCGCACCAGCAGCCCTTCGGTCACCACCTCGATCCGGGTGCGTGCCGAGACCGCGGAGTCCAGCCGGGTGCGGTAGCCGACCAGGCCGCCGACCGGCTCGCCGAGCAAGGTTGCCATGCGCTGCGCGGCGGCCCGAGCGGCGAGACGGCGCGGCTCCAGCATCACGATCCGCGCCTCGCCGAGCCAGGCCTCGCCGGGCAGGGCGAGCGGCACCAGCGTCGTCTTGCCGGCACCGGGCGGGGCGATCAGCACCGCGTTCGGCTGCCGCCGCAGCGCCTCGCGAAGTGCGGGCAGTGCTTCGGCGACCGGCAGGGTGTCGAGCAGCCGGTCGGGCAGCGGCGGGAACGGATCGGCCATCTCCCCGCTGTATGGCCCGCGCCGCGACTGCGCGGAAGGCCCCGGGCGTCGGGCACGGCTTCATGCTATCAGGGCGGCATGAACCGCATCCGAGCCGCATCGACTGCCGCCAGCCTGCGGGCGCCCATCGTGGGCGCGGCGCTCGCGCTGGCCTCGGCGCCGCCGCGACGATCGCCGTGACCGCGTCGGGTGCTGCCTCCGGCACCGCGGGCACGATCGACTGGCCGGCGCCGCAGCGTCTGCCGGACGGGCCGCTGATGAGCTACGGCTATACCGGCGACGTGCTGCTGCCGGTGACCCTGAGGCCGGTCCCTGCCGGCGTCCAGGCCGGCCGCGCCGGGGAGGCCCCCGGCGCGCTGCACCTGTCGGCGACCGCCGACTGGCTCGCCTGCGCCAATGTCTGCGTCCCGGAGCATGCCGCCTTCCGGCTGGATCTGCCACGTGGTCCGGCCGCGCCATCCTCGTTGGCGCCGCAGTTCGCCGCCGCTCGGGCGCGCCAGCCGCTGCCGTCGCCGTTCGCGGCGCGCCTGTCGCCCGACGGCGTGCTGTCCCTGTCCGGCAGCGGGCTGGGCCCGCGGGCGGAGCAGGATGCCTGGTTCTTCCCGGCCGTGGCCGGCCTGATCGACCAGGCGGCGGTGCAGCGTGTCTCGCTCGGCGCCGGCACGGTCGCGATCGCGCTCCGCCCGACCAAGGCGCTGGCGGCCGATGCACGCCTCGACGGCGTGGTGGTGCTGCGCGACGCCGCCGGCAACGAGAGCGTCCTGAGCGTCAGCGCCGCGCGCGGCCCAGCGGCTGCCGCCGGCAGCTCCGGCTGGCCGGTGCTGCCGCGGCTGATGCTGCTGGCGCTGCTGGGCGGGATCGTCCTCAACCTGATGCCGTGCGTGTTCCCGGTGCTGGCGATGAAGGCGCTGGCGCTGAGCCGGATGTCGGGTGCGGCACGTCCCGAGACGCGTCGCAGTGCCGCGTTCTACACCGCCGGCGTGCTGGCGGCGTTCGCGTGCCTCGGCGGCGTGATGCTGGGGCTGCGCGCCGCCGGCTCGCTGGCGGGGTGGGGATTCCAGTTCCAGTCGCCGTTGTTCGTCGCCGCCACCTGCTGGCTGCTGTTCGGCGTCGGGCTCAACCTCGCCGGCCTGTTCGAGGTCGGCGCCGGGGTGACCGGGCTCGGCCAGGGTCTCGCGGTACGGCGCGGCCATGGCGGCGACTTCGCCACCGGCCTGCTCGCGGTGCTGGTCGCGACCCCCTGCACCGCGCCCTTCATGGGGGTGGCGGTAGCGGGCGCGCTGTCGGCGCCGCCGGCGGCCGGGATGGCGGTGTTCCTCGCCATGGGGCTGGGGCTGGCGCTGCCCTACGTGCTGGTGGCGTCGCTCCCCGGCCTGGCAGCACGACTGCCCCGTCCAGGCAACTGGATGCTGGTGCTGCGCCAGGCGCTGTCGTTCCCGATCTTCGCCTCCTGCGCCTGGCTCGCCTGGGTGACCGCGATCGAGGGCGGCGACCGCGGCGTCCTGGTGCTCGGCTGCGGCATGGTGCTGCTGGCCCTGGCGGGTTGGCTGCTCGGCCTGTCGCAGCGGCTGGCGATGCGACGGCCGCTGCCCTGCAGGGCGCTGGCTGGGATCTGCATCCTGTCGGCGCTCGCCCTGCTCCCCGGCCTCAC
>CAXTOE010000498.1:0-2350 GCA_964245685.1 uncultured Acetobacteraceae bacterium
CCGCCGCTGTACGAGACAACGACCCCGCCAGCAGCGCGGCGGCGGCAGACAGCACCCTCCATCTGCCGATCGTCATCGCCGTGCCCTCGCCCGATACGCCGGCAGGCTAGCCCGCCGGCGCCGCATCGGCCAGACGGGCGAAGGTCGAGCGAACGTGACGCCCGCCCGCGCCGAACCCGCCGGACGGCGCGACGTAGCACGGTCACGTAGCCTGGAGAACACGATGGAGTCCGACGCCCACGACGATCCGGTGCACGAGATCTACCATACTGGCCTGCGCAACATGCACGCGCTCGAGATGAACGCGATCGAGCTGACGCAGCGCCAGCTCGAGCGGCTGGAGAGCTATCCCGAGATGGCCGCGCAGCTGCGCCAGCACAACGTCGAGTCCGAGGCCCAGGCGCAACGCCTGACCACCATCCTGGAGCGGCACGGCACCAGCACCTCGACTGCCAAAAACGCGGTCAGCTCGGTGATGGGCAACGTGGCGGCGGCGTTGCACGCGCCCGCGGCCGACGAGGTGCTCAAGAATACCTTCGCCAACTTCGCCTTCGAGCATCAGGAGATCGCAGGCTACACCAGCCTGATCACGATGGCGGAGAAGCTCGGTGACGCTGCCTCGGTGCCACTGCTGCGGCAGTCGCTGAGCGAGGAGCAGAGGATGGCCGACTGGATCGGCGCCCAAATCGTGCCGACGACGCAGCGCTTCATGGAGCTGACGGCGTCGGGGCGGAAGTCCGGCATCTAGTCCACCGGCCGCGGCACGCCCGCTACATCAGCGAGCGGGCGTGCTGCAGCACCTGGGCGCACACCTTCTGCGTCAGCTTCGCCTTCAGCCCGGTGCCGCCGAGGCTCATGGTCTGGCCGCCGCCGGTCTGCAGCGTGCCCTGGTCACCCTCGCTGTACTGGCTGCTCCGTGTGGCACCCGGCCCGAGCTTGCCGACCAGCCCGCTCTCCACCGAGGAGGCGCCGTTCCCGCCGAGATAGTTGTTGCGCACGCAGTATTGCAGCACGCCGGCGAGGTTGCCGGTGCTCGCCGAGCCGACCGACGGCATCGCCATGCCGCCGAGCCCGCTGCCACTCGACCCGGAGCCCGCCGCGCCCTTGAGGCTGTCGAGCAGCTGCGACCGCGCCGGCAATGCAGCCAGGGTGACACCGCTCACCGCGACGAGCGTGATCGCCGTTCTCCGGAGCCACATCCGGCATTCTCCCTGCTGAAGCTCGCCACGGGCGAACCGCGTCCATGACGTTAGCGCGCGCGGCGCAGGCTTCCTAGGGTGCGGCGATGGCGCGACGAGACCGCGCGAGCGCGCCTCGCACGAGCCGCACATCTCCGGCGTGTCGGACGCGTTCAAGGCGTTCGACCCAGGCACAGGAGGAACCGGATGCATCAGGTGGCAACCCTCGCGGATCTCGCCGACGGCGTCGCGCGCACCGTCGAGATCGACGACGTCAAGATCCTGCTGGTACGCGACGGCGACCTGGTCCACGCCTACGGTGCGCAGTGTCCGCACGCCGGCGCGCCACTCGGCGAGGGCGCGATCTGCGATGGGCGCATCGTCTGCCCCTGGCACAAGGCCAGCTTCGACATGCGCACCGGGGCGCTGCTGGAGCCGCCCGCGCTCGATCCGCTGACGCGCTACCCGGTGCTGATCGAGGAAGGCCGGGTGATGCTGTCCACCGAGCCGGTGGCGCCACCGGCGCCGCAGCACGACGAGGATGCGCGCTGCATGCTGATCCTCGGTGCAGGCGCCGCCGGAACCGCCGCCGCCTGCGCGCTGCGCGAGTTCGGCTTCTCGGGACGGGTGGTGCTGCTGGGCTCCGAGCCGGGGGATCCCTACGACCGCACGGCGCTCAGCAAGTTCGTGCTGCAGGGAGCCATGCCGCCGGACCAGGCGACGCCGTTGCGCGACGAGGCGTTCTACCGCACGCACCGCATCGAGCGCCTGCACGACGAGGCGGTCGGTCTCGACCAGCCCGCCCGGCGGGTGTCGCTGCGGAGCGGCGGATCGCTCCAGTACGACGAGCTGCTGATCGCCACCGGCGGGACGCCGCGGCCGCTGCCGATCCCGGGCGGCGAGCGGCCCGGCGTGCACACCCTGCGGTCGCGCGACGACGCGACGGCGATCCTGGACCGCATCGCCGGTGACGGCGGACAGGTGGTGATCGCCGGCGCCAGCTTCATCGGCCTGGAGGCGGCCTCCGCGCTGCGCGAGCGGCAGATCGCGGTCACCGTGGTGTCGCCCGACGAGGTGCCGTTCGCAGCCCAGCTCGGCTCACCCATCGGCGCCATGTTCCGGCGCCTGCACGAGCGCCATGGCGTGCGCTTCCTCGGCGGACGCCGGCTCGC
>CAXTOE010000499.1:0-2022 GCA_964245685.1 uncultured Acetobacteraceae bacterium
AGATCTGCCTGAGCATGGACGGACGCTGCCAGTACTGCGGCGCCACCTCCATCACCACGTGATACTGGTTGAGCGCATTGTAGATCGTCGACACCGAGCGCTGCCCGAATGCGTCGTACAGCGTGTTGTCGATCTGGTACATGGTCAGGCCGAGCCGGGACGCGGTGTCGCGATCGACGACCAGGTTGGTCTCCATCCCGTTCTGCTGTTGGTCGGAACTCAGATCGCTGAAGGTGTGATCGCGCTCGAGTGCCGCCAGCAGCTTGGGCGCCCATTGTTGTACTTCGGCGGCGCTGTCGCCCAGTACCGTATATTGATACTCGGCGTTGCTCTGCCGTCCGCCGACGCGGATGTCCTGCACCGGCTGCAGGAACAGCCGACCTCCCGGCACCTGTCCCAGCTTGCGACGCAGCCGCGCGATCACCTGGGCGATGCCGACGCGCTGGCGCAGCGGCTTGAGCGAGATGTACAGCGTCCCGGTGTTGGTCTGCGCCGAGGCGCCGCCGCTGCCCGATCCGGTGGAGCCGACCACGTCCTGCACCGCCGGATCCGCGTGCACGATCGCCATCATCTGCGTGAACTTGCGGCTCATCAGCTGGAACGAGATGCTCTGGTCGGCCTGCAGGCTGCCGATCATCCGCCCGGTATCCTCTTCGGGAAAGAAGCCCTTCGGGATGATCGTGATCAGCCAGACGTTCAGCGCGATCGTGCCGATCAGCAGCAGCAGCACCAGCAGGCTGTGATCGAGCGCCAGCTTCAGCGTGCGCGCGTAGCCGTCCTGCACGCGGGCGAACAGGCTCGGCCGGCCCACGACGTCCGGCGCGCCGGCCGGGCGCAGGAACAGCGCGCACATCATTGGTGTTGCGGTGAGCGAGATCACCATCGACACCAGGATCGCCACCGACAGCGTCATCGCGAACTCGCGGAACAGCCGCCCGACGATGCCGCCCATCAGCAGGATCGGCAGGAACACCGCGATCAGCGACAGCGTGATGGAGACGACGGTGAACCCGACCTCGCTTGCGCCGCGCAGCGCGGCCTGCAGGCGCGGCACGCCGTCCTCGAGATGGCGTGAGATGTTCTCCAGCACCACGATCGCGTCATCCACCACGAAGCCGGTGGCGATGGTGAGCGCCATCAGCGACAGGTTGTCGAGCGAGTAGCCCAGCAGGTACATGACCCCGACGGTGCCGATTCTCGAGATCGGCACCGCGACCGCCGGGATCAGCGTGGCGCGGCCGTTGCGCAGGAAGGCGTAGACCACGCCGACCACCAGCAGCATCGCGATCACCAGCGTGCGCTGGGTGTCGTTCAGCGCCGAGCGTATGGTGGTGGAGCGGTCCGAGGCGAAGGTGATGTCGAGGTCGGTCGGCAGCGCCGCCTTCAGACGCGGTATGGCGGCGCGCACGCCGTCGATGGTGGTGATGATGTTGGCGCCAGGCTGGCGGAAGATGATTACCAGCACCGCCGGCTTGCCATCGGCCAGTCCGAGGTTGCGCAGGTCCTGCACGGAGTCCTGCACGTCTGCGACGTCCGACAGGCGCACCGCGTCGCCGTCGCGGTAGGCGACGATCAGCGGCTTGTAGTCGGCGGCGCGGTTCGACTGGTCGTTGGTGGTGATCTGCCAGCGCTGTGCGCCGACCTCGACGTCGCCCTTCGGGCTGTTGGCGTTGGCGCTCGACAGCGCCGAGCGGACGTCCTCCAGCCCGATGCCGGCGTGGAACAATGCCAGCGGATCGAGCTCCACCCGCACCGCCGGCAGCGCCGCACCGCTGATGATCACCTGGCCGACGCCGTCGATCTGCGACAGCTGCTGCTGCAGCACCGTACTCGCCGCGTCGTACATCTGCCCGCGCGTCAGCGTGCCCGAGGTCAGCGCCAGGATCAGCACCGGCGCGTCGGCGGGGTTCACCTTGCGGTAGGTCGGCTGCGACAGCAGGTTCGCCGGCAGGTCCGCTTGCGCCGCGTTGATCGCCGCCTGCACGTCGCGCGCCGCCCCGTTGATGTCGCGGTCGAGCCCGA
>CAXTOE010000499.1:2032-2330 GCA_964245685.1 uncultured Acetobacteraceae bacterium
GCTCTGCGAGGTGATCTCGGTGACGTCGGCGATCTCGCCCAGATGCCGCTCGAGCGGTGCGGCCAGGCTGGTCGCGACCACGTCCGGGCTGGCGCCGGGCAGCTGGGCCTGCACGCTGATGGTGGGGAAGTCGATCTCCGGCAGCGGCGACACCGGCAGCTTGGCGTAGCCGAGCACGCCGGCGAGCCCGATCGCGATCAGCAGCAGCGTCGTCGCCACCGGCCGGGCGATGAACGGCGCCGAGAGGTTCAAGCGCTCATTCCTCCCGTCATTCCTCCGGTGCCGGACGGGGCCTGGC
>CAXTOE010000500.1:0-1977 GCA_964245685.1 uncultured Acetobacteraceae bacterium
GGGTGGCGCTGGCGTACTGAGCGATCCGGCTGATTTCGATGACGGACGAACGATTTGTCGTTCTTCTGAAGAAACCTAAAGCGGTCAGTGGATTCTCGGAGATCGCAATTGCTCTCGTTACATCGGCTGACACCTGGTGAATTCGCCGGGCTTCAGCCGTTCGTCATGTCGTCGAGGCGTATCTTGGCCAGCGCAGCGCGTACACGACGATCATCGCGGTGAGCACGATCTCGACGACGACGACGATTTTGTAGAACAAGGGCGCGCCGGACAGCGTGAGAACTTCGATGGCGGTGTAGGCGAGCCCGAGGGAAACGTTCAGCCAACGACTTATCCGCGGGATGAGACCCGCGGACAGAAAGATCATGAGCGACGGAACGGCGAGCATGATAGCCAGTCCGACGAGCACGGAGCTGGTGGCGTGCCCCATCGGACCGAGGCTGCCTTTGGCCATGCCGTCGACGGTTCCCGGCATATACAGGCTAAAGTAGTCATTGTAGATATAAAGGAACATCACGGACGCCCAAAGCAGGGCGAGCTTTATGCTCGTTGGGGTCTTGAAATCATCAAGTTCTCCTCGAACCTCTTTCATCATCGAACCTTCCAGAGGCTGATTTCGTGTCCGTAAGGCATGCGGCAACGGACATGCGGCCGTCGCCCCGGGGTTACGATCAGGCTGCCGTCCGGGCCGATGGTGACTCCATGCTGTTGTACGTCGTCAAGTATCGTGCGGATGCTTCTCGCGTTGCCTCTCGACCGCCGCTGCTGACCGAGACGCAGATGCGGCGTCTCTGGCCGTTCTTTCCGGTCTGCGGCGGGTCGATGACCGCCGCGTCATCGGCGGAGCCTTGACTCCCCTCACGCCGGGCCTAGCGTCGTCGAAAAACGGGGGGACGGTGCTCGCACTCAACGGAATCGAGAAGCGGTTCGGCGGCGTGCGCGCCCTGCGCGGCGTCGATTTCGATCTGCAGGCGGGCGAGATCCACGTGCTGCTCGGCGAGAACGGGGCCGGCAAGAGCACGCTGATGAGCGTGATCTCCGGCGCCATCGCGCCCGACCAGGGCAGCATGACCCTGGCCGGCCGGGAGGTGCGGTTCGCCAGCCCGCGCGAGGCGCACGCCGCGGGCATCGTCATGATTCCCCAGGAACTCGACCTGGTGCCCGGGCTCAGCATCGCCGCCAACCTGTTCCTCGGCCATGAGCGCCTGACCGGCCGGCGGACGCTCGACGATGCGCGGATGATGCGAGAGGGGCACGCGCTGCTGCACCGCGCCGGGGTGGCGCTCGACCCGGCGCTGCGCGTGTCGTCGCTGCGCATGGGCGAGCGACAGCTGGTGGCGATCGCCAAGGCGCTCGCCGCCGAGGCGCGCATCCTGATCCTGGACGAGCCGACCGCGGCCCTCTCGGCGACCGAGGCTGAGCACCTGTTCACGGTGGTGCGCGAGCTGCGCGGCCGCGGCGTCGGCATCATCTACATCTCGCACCGGCTGGAGGAGGTCGCGCGCATCGCCTACCGGGTCACGGTTATCCGCGACGGCGCGGTCGCGGGCCAGGCGGCCGCCGACGCGCCGCAGGCCGAGCTGGTGCGGCTGCTGGTCGGCCGCGACTTCAGCGCGCTGTTCCCCGACGGCAGCAGCGGCGCCGGTGCCACGCTGCTGACGCTGACGCACGCGCGCTTCGTCCCCGCGGTGCCGCGCGCCGGCTGGCAGGCGCCGGTCGACGTCTCGCTGTCGGTGCGACAGGGCGAGATCGTCGGCCTGTCCGGCCTGATGGGGGCGGGCCGCACCGAGCTGCTCTCCGCCCTGTTCGGCTACGAGGTGCACGGACACTGGGAGGGGGAGATCCGGATCGGCGGCCAGGCCGTCCGGCTCGGCAGCGTTGCCATGGCGCGACGCGCCGGCCTCGCCTACGTCACCGACGACCGCCGCGGCACCGGGCTGCCGAGTTCCGCAGGTTCCTCGATGCGGTCGAGGCAGC
>CAXTOE010000500.1:1987-2315 GCA_964245685.1 uncultured Acetobacteraceae bacterium
ATCGTGATGTCGACGCTGCGGCGCGTCACACCGGGGGGCCTGGTGTCGGCCGCCGCCGAGCAGGCGCAGGTGTCCGGCGCGCTCGAGCGGTTCGACGTGCGGCCGCGGCTGCCGGCTGCCCGCGTGGTCAACCTCTCGGGCGGCAACCAGCAGAAGGTGGTGTTCGCCAAGGAGCTGCTCAGCGCGCCGCGCCTGCTGCTGCTCGACGAGCCCACACGCGGCGTCGATGTCGGCGCCAAGGCGGAGATCTACCGGCAGCTGCGCGAGCTGGCGGGACAGGGGCTCGGGGTGCTGGTCGCCTCCTCGGAGCTGCCCGAGCTGCTCGGGC
>CAXTOE010000501.1:0-2300 GCA_964245685.1 uncultured Acetobacteraceae bacterium
ACTGCGCATCGACGACGCGGCGTCGTTGAGCGGCGTCTCCGTCGACCTGCTCTCCCGTCTCGAGAATGGCAAAGGCTCCGTGCGACTGGACAAGCTGCTGGCGGTATTGGACAGCCTGGGGCTCACACTCCTGCTTGGACCCAAGGACCATCCGACGATGCAGTCCGTCTCGCGTGCCGGCGTCTAGATAGCGACACTGTTCCTGTCCGGTCCAGCGACAACCAGCATGGCCGGTGGTGAGGAGTCGCAGGCAGCGTAGCTGACGGAGACGACGAGCCACCGGCGGCGCCGGTTTGGTTGGGGGTTCAGCATGGCGGGCTCAGGTCTCAAGAAGAGGTCGGCCCCGTGCCAGGCACCCGTATCACCGATCAGCAGGTACGCCTCTACATGAGCATCCGTAAATCCAAGCCGCAGCAATTGGCGGCTGCCAAGGCCGGCATCAGCGAGCGCAGTGCGCGCCGTATCGAAGGCAATCCGTCGCTGCCATCGCAGTCTCCTCGCCGTTATTGGAGTTCTCGCCCCGATCCATTTGCCGAGGTGTGGGACGCCGAGATCGTTCCGCTGTTGCAGGGCGCCCCCAAGTTGATGGCGATCACGCTGCTGCGCAAGCTCCAGGACGATCATCCCGATCAATTCGGCGACGGCATGTTGCGCACGCTGCAGCGGCATATCCGCCAGTGGCGCGCTGTGCAGGGGCCGCCCAAGGAAGTGTTCTTCCCGCAGGAGCATGCGCCCGGCGACCGCGGGCTGTCGGACTTCACCGCGATGAATTCGCTCGGCGTCACGATCTCGGCGGTGGCGTTCCCGCACAACCTCTATCACTTCGTGCTCGCCTTCTCGCGCTGGGAACATGCCGAGGTGGTCGAAGGCGGCGAGAGCTTCGAGGCGCTGTCCCGAGGACTGCAAAACGCGCTGTGGCAGGCGGGCGGCACGCCGAGGGAGCATCGCACCGACAGTCTGTCGGCGGCGTTCAAGAACCTGGCGGCGCAGGACGACTTCACCGCCCGGTACACCAAATTGATCGACCACTACGACATGGTCGGCACGCGCAACAACCGCGGCGCCGGACACGAGAACGGCAGTGTCGAATCGTCCCACCGCTATTTGAAGGAGGCGATCGAGCAGGCGCTGCTGCTGCGCGGGCACCGCGACTTCGACGATCGCAGTGCCTACGACGCGTTCGTCCGCGAAGCGGTGATGCGTCGCAATCGTCGCCACGCCGCGGCGTTCCGCATCGAGCGCGCGACGTTGAAGGATCTGCCGCAGCGGCGCACGACCGACTTCGTCGAGGACGAGGCCCGCGTCACCCGGTGCGGGCTGTTCACGGTCTGCGGCGTCCTCTACAGCGCGCCATCGCGGCTGATCGGCCATCGGCTCAAGGTTCGAGTCCAGGCCGACCGGCTCGACTGCTATCTGTCTGGTGCCTTGGTGCTGACGGTGACCCGCGGCGTGCGCAGCACCGGCAGCAGACGCGCACGGGTGATCGACTATCGGCACTTCGTCGAAGCGCTCAAGCGCAAGCCGCAGGCGTTCAAGAGCCTCGTGTTCCGCGATGAGTTGCTGCCGCGCGAAGCCTATCGACGCACCTGGGAGCAGCTCGAGCGTCGGTTGCCGCAGCGCGACGCTTGCAAGACCATCGTCGCCTTGCTCGAGATGGCTGCCATGGACGGCGTCGAGAGCGCGCTCGCCGATCGGCTGGACCAATTGCTGGCGACCCAGGACTTGCCCGACATCGAGGCGCTGCGCGAGGAGTTCGCGCCACATCGCCTGCAAGGCCCGAGGATCATGGACGTGTCGGTCGAGATCCCGCCGGCGAGCGTCTACGACGCGCTGTTGCCGAGCCAGCATCCGCAGCGACACGACGAACATGCCGAGGTGACGGCATGAGCGGCCCGTCGCAGGACGCGGCACGCAACGCCTTGATGCTCAACGAGCTGCGCCTTCCGACGATCGGGCGGTTGTGGCAGGAGCTGGCCGAGCGCTCGGACAAGGAAGGCTGGCCTGCCGGCCGCTTCCTCGGTGGCCTGCTCGAGCACGAGATCGCCGAGCGTGCCAAGCGGCGCCTGGAGCGGCACCGGGCCGAGTCGCAGATGGACCCGACCAAGACGCTCGGCAGCTTCGACTTTGCCGAGGTGCCGATGCTGTCCAAGGCACACGTCATGGCGCTGGCCAGCGGCGACGCCTGGCTCGACAAGGGAGCTTGCGTTTTAATCTTCGGGCCGCCCGGGGTCGGCAAGAGCCATGTCGGATGCGGCATCGGGCATGCGTTGATCGATGCCGGCTACCGCGTTCTCTACATG
>CAXTOE010000502.1:0-2279 GCA_964245685.1 uncultured Acetobacteraceae bacterium
CGCCGAGCGCCGCCTCGCTCGCCGGAAGCTGGGCGTCGTGAGACTCCGGCAGGCGCTGCGCGTCCGGCTTGGGGCGCTCGGAGGCGCCGCGTACCAGCAGCTTGGCGTAGCTGAACAGCTCGCCCTGCAGGCCGCGCGGGTTGCGCCGGCCGCCCTCGATCATCACGTACCTGGTATAGAGCCTGCGCTCCGCGTCGAGCGATGGCGCGAGCTTGGCCCACGGGTCGCCGAACTGCGCGCGCCGGCCGGGATCGGCGTTGATCCAGGCCCGCAACGAGCTCTCGCGCTTCTGCTTGTCCGCGATCATGGCCGGATCGGCGAGCGTCTGCAGCCAGCCGCCATACACCTTCAGGCTGTTCTCGGTGCCGAACAGTTCGTCGCCGGCGTCCTGCGCCTGGCTCGCGCCGATCCGGCCGTATTCCCACAGCACGCCGTCGAGCGAGGAGAAGTAGCCGAAGGTGCTGGGCAGCTCGAGGTCGCGCAGCAGCCCGAGCTGCGCCACCGTCGACTCGCGCGAGGTCGAACCCGGATTGCCGGAGGTGAACACCAGCTCGCCCTCCTTGGGTCCCGCGGGATCGAACGGGAAGAACTGGGTGTGCGCCGGCTTGCCGTGGTCGTAGGCGCGCAGGAAGGTGACGTCGAGGTCATAGCGTGGGAAATTGAAGTTGTCCGGGTCGCCTCCAAAGAAGGCGGCGTCCTGGTCCGGCGCGAATACCAGCCGCACGTCCTGGTAGCGACGGTAGCGGTACAGCGCGGTGCGGCCGCCGTGGTACAGCGTGACCACGTCGCAGCGCCAGGTGGTGGCGTCGCCGCCGACGCACTGCTTCTCGATGCCGCTCTCGGCCGCCTGCTGCGCATGCACGTAGTCCGCGCCCTGCTTTCCGGCGAGGGCGGCACTCATCCGCGCGCTGACGTCGCCGATGCTGTCGAGCCGGTCCAGCTCCATCGCCGGGCAGCGCGGCTCCCGGCCCTGCGAGCCGGCGGTGTAGCCGGCCTGCATCGCGTCGTGCCCCGGGGTGGAGAGCTGCGACAGGCACTCGTTGGCGCAGTGATGGTTGGTCATCACCAGACCGTCGCCCGACACGAACGACGCCGAGCAGCCGAGCGCCAACCGTCCCGAGGCCTGTGTGACGCGCTGGATCCACTCCGCCGACGGGGTGAAGCCGTAGCGCGCCGCCATCTGCTTGGCCGGCAGGTTGTCCATCGTCCACATGCCCTCGTCTGCCCAAGCCCGGGGGCCGAGGCAGAGGGCGGCTGCGAGGAGCAGCAGGCGCGATCGTGTCATTCACAGCTTCCGTGGCAAGGGCGACCGGACCGATGCCGATCTTCACGGATCGGGGTCTGGGGCCTGAGGCCCCAGCGGGTCAAGGGCGGAGCCCTTGCCTGAAGCCGCGTCGAACCGCGCCCGCGCCTGCCGGATCTGCGGAAAGCTGCAGTCCGCCCACTCGACTAGGCCCGCAAGCGGCACCAGGGCCGATCGTCCCAGCGGCGAGAGCCGATACTCCACGCTGGGCGGCTTGGTCGGGAACACGTGGCGGGTCACCAGCCCGTCGCGTTCCAGCCCGCGCAGGGTCTGCGTCAGCATGCGCTTGGAGATGTCGGGCACGATCCGGTGCAGCTGGCTGAAGCGGCGTGGCGCTGCCGCGACCGCTGCCAGCGTCAGCATGGTCCATTTGTCGCCGATCCGGTCGAGCACGTTGCGCACGGGGCAGGCGCTAGCGTCGAATCCCGTGGCTTGCCAATCGTCGAACCGCGCGCCGAGAGCTGGCCGATCGCTCATGCAGGTTACCTCCCGCTCACCTGGCTACCAGGAGATCACGCCTTACATCGCCGACCTCCGGTGCCTAATCAAGACCAGGTCTCATCCCGAGACCAAAGATGGAGCGTCCGGATGTCCGACCTTTCTCCTCGCCTGCTCGTCACCGCCGCCAGCGGCCGGCTCGGCCGCCTGGTCATCCGCCGCTTGCTGGAGACGGTGGCGCCCGGGCAGATCGTGGCCGCGGTGCGGCGCGACGGTGCTGCCGACGATCTGGCGGCGCTCGGCGTGCAGGTCCATCTCGCCGACTATGACCGGCCGGAGGGATGGGACGCGGCACTGGCCGGCATCGAGCGGGTGCTGCTGATCTCGTCTGACGCCATCGGCCGGCGCGTCGTTCAGCATGGCCGTGTGATCGAGGCGGCAGGTCGCGCCGGCGCGGCGCTGGCCTACCCCCGCGTGCTGCGCGCCGACCGCGCGCCCCGCGGGGTGGCCGTGGAGCGCCGGCAGCCCGCGGCGCTGC
>CAXTOE010000503.1:0-2275 GCA_964245685.1 uncultured Acetobacteraceae bacterium
CGGCCGGGTGCTGCGCGCGCGCTGGTGCAGCGAGGCGCGGCACCTGTTCCAACTGCCCGCCGGCGCGCGCCCGTCGCATCTGCTGTCGCGCGCGGCACGGCCCTCGGAGGTGATCGGGCCGTTCGTCGACGACCGGCGGCTGCTCGGCGTCGCGGTCAGCCGGATCACGCTGTGGAGCGGCCTGAGCGACACCGTGCTGCGCGACCAGGCGCTCGCGGGCAGCGGCTGGCACGCCGGCGAGGACGGACATCGCTGGACCGACGGCCGGGCGAGCCTTCCGCTGCCGGAAGCGGGCGAGACCGACTGCTTCCTCGAGGTGCAACTGGCGGGGCGGATGCGCTACCCGATACCGCTCGAGGCGGCCGTCGACCTCGCCGCCTGAACCGGCACCGGATTGATGATCGAGGCGGAATGATCTAGACGTTACGACAACGGTCGTAATCGATCGTCCGCGCGCCTGCCGGTCTGCCTCGATGACGAGTCTTCGCGCGCGGCCTGCCGGCAATCCGTCACGATCCATACCCGATACGAGGTGCCTGCATGGCCAGCACGTTCAACCAGAACGCCAAGCAGACCACCGGCAGCTATGCCAACGACTACCTGTGGTCGTCGGCGACGAACTGGTCCACCGGCGTCGTCCCCGGCGCCACCGACAGCGTGGCGCTGAACCTGACCAAGAGCGGCGCCTCGGTCGCGGACGGCACGGTCACGATCGCCTCCGTCACCTTCGACACCGGCGGCACCCTCCTGGTAGGGGGCGCCCTGAGCACGGGCTCGCTCGGCATCGCCACCGGGCTCTCGGCCGACACGGTCTCGGTGCTGTCAGGCGGAAGCCTGCAGGCGAGCGGCTTCGCGCTCGGCTCCAACAGCGAGGTCGACGTCGCCGGCAGCCTCACCACCGGCACGCTGGCCTTCACGCCGAGCGGCACCACCGACCTGAGCTCGCGGCTCAACATCACCGCGGGCAGTCTCACCGTCGGCAGCAAGCTGGATCTGACCGGCGTCGGCAGCGCCAGCCTCGCCACGGGTGCGACGCTGCATGTCGGCAACCTGACCATGAGCAACGGCACGCTCGATCTCGCCGGCACCGCCACCATCAGCGGCCTCGCCCTGAAGGGCGCCGGCCTGACCATCGAGGGCAGCGCCAGCGTCGGCCAGCTCGGCGGCGGCGACGTCACCATCGACCGCGGCGGCGCGCTCGAGGTCACGTCTTCGACCAACAACCTGCTCTCCGCCGGCGGCGACGCCTTCACCCTCGACGGCGGCACGCTGACGCTGGACGCCACGGTCGGGCTGATCGCCGGCACCAGCTTCCTGTTCGGCGCCACCGCCAGCGACGGGACCAGCAGGCTGGATATCGCGGATGCCGCCGACTTCAGCGCCGGCAAGTTCACCGACGCGATCACGTCCCTCGACGTCGGCGACAGCCTGCAGTTCGGCACGGCGCAGTTCTCCGCCGCCAGCTACAGCAGCGCCAGCCACAGCATCACGCTGACCGGCAGCGGCGCGACCGCGAGCGAGACGCTGAGCAACGTCACGCTGGCCGCCGGCATCACGCCGAGCTTCAGCCTGAGCACGGCGGCGAACGGCGGCACGATCGTGACCCTGAACTGCTTCCTCGCCGGCACGCATATCGACACGCCGTCGGGACCGATGGCGGTGGAGACGCTGGCGGAAGGCGACACGGTGCTGACCGTCGAGGACGGCAGGCAGGTGCCCGGCAGGGTGCGGTGGGTCGGCGCGCGCACCGTGGACCGTGCGGCACTCGACCAGGACGCAGCACGCGAGGCCGTCCCGGTGCGCATACGCGCCAACGCCTTCGCGGACGGCGTGCCCTGCCGCGACCTGCTGATCACCGCCGAGCACTGCATCCTCGAGGCCGGCAGCCTGATCCCGGCGCGCATGCTGGTCAACGGCGCCAGCATCGTCGACGAGACCCGCCTCGCCCGCTACCGCGTCCATCACATCGAGTGCGACCGGCACTCGATCCTGCTGGCCGAAGGCCTGACCGCCGAGAGCTACCTCGATACCGGCGACCGTGACGGGTTCGGCGCGCCCGGCGCGGAGGCGCGCATGCGCGAGGGCCGCGGCAGCGCCAGCTGGGCGGAGGACGCGGCGGCGCCGCTGGTCACCTCGCGCGAGGCGGTCGAGCCGATCTGGCGCCGCCTCGCCGCACGCGCCGAGGCGCTCGGCATGGGCGCAGCACCTGCGGGAGAGGCCGGGCGGATCACCCGGGATCCGGCGCTGCGGCGGCAGACCGCCGGCGACGTGCTGC
>CAXTOE010000504.1:0-2274 GCA_964245685.1 uncultured Acetobacteraceae bacterium
CGATATGGCTGTCCAGGGTGAGGATCGAGCGGTGCAGGGTGATCGGGTCGGTCATGACGGCAGCAAGGCCGCGACCAGCCGTCCGGTTCCGCGCGCCGCCACTCGCCCCTTGCTAGCCGGCGCCGGTTGCGCCACCGGCAGGAGGATGCGCATCGTGACCTGGAACATCAACTCGCTCCGCCTGCGCCTGCCTCTGCTCGAGCGGCTGGCGCGCACGCTGTCGCCGGACGTCATCTGCCTGCAGGAGACCAAGGTGCCGGACGAGCTGTTTCCGCACGCCGCCGGGCCGTCGCTGGGCTACCCGCACGTCGCCCATCGTGGCATGAAATCCTACAACGGCGTCGCCATCCTGTCGCGGCTGCCGATGCGGCTCGACGAGGCGGCGCCGGACTGGTGCCTCAGGAACGACCGCCGCCACCTGGCGGTGACGCTGCAGGCGCCGGGAGGGGCGGTGACGCTGCACGATTTCTACGTGCCGGCGGGCGGCGACGTCGCCGACCCGGCGCTGAACCCGAAATTCGCCCACAAGCTCGCCTTCGTCGAGGAGGTGACGCGGCACTTCGCGGAGCATCCGCCGAGGCGCAGCGTCCTGGTCGGCGACCTCAACATCGCGCCGCTGGAGCAGGACGTGTGGAGCCACCGGCAGCTGCTGGACGTGGTCAGCCACACGCCGCCGGAGGTGGAGCGGATGCAGGCCTGGCTGCGGGCCGGCTTCACCGACGCGATGCGGCACTTCGTGCCGCCGGAGCAGAAGCTCTACACCTGGTGGTCGTATCGCAACCGCGACTGGCGCGGCAGCGACCGCGGCCGGAGGCTGGACCATGTCTGGGTGACGCCGGACCTGGTGCCGGCGCTGCGCAGCCTGACCATCCTGAAGGAGGCGCGCGACTGGCGGACGCCGTCCGACCACGTCCCGGTGATGATCGAGCTCGATCTGGATGGCACCTGATCGAACGGGTCCCAAGGGCTCCGCCCTTGGTGGGGTCAAGGGGTGAAACCCCTTGCCTGCCCATGCAGCTGACCAGCCTGCACATCTACCCGGTCAAGGGCCTGCGCGGCACTGACCTGCAGACCGCCGAGGTGGAGCCCTGCGGCCTGGCCGGCGACCGGCGCTGGATGGTGGTGGACGAGCGAGGGCAGTTCCTGACGCAGCGCCAGCTTCCGGGGATGGCCCGCTTCGATGCCGTGCTGTCGGAGACGATGCTGCGGCTGGAAATGGGGGGCGAGCGGATCGAGACGCCGCGTCGTCCGGAGGCGGCCGGCGAACGGATCGCGGTCACGGTCTGGCGCAGCCGGCTGCAGGCGGCGTCGGTCGGCCGCGAGGTCGATCTCTGGCTCAGCGCCCATCTCGGGCGGTCCTGCCGCCTGGTGCATCTGGACGACCCGCAGGCGCGCCCGATCGAGCCCACGCACGCGAGGCCAGGGGAGCACGTCTCGTTCGCGGACGGGTTTCCGCTGCTGCTGGCCAGCGCCAGCTCGCTCGCCGCGCTGAACGACGGGCTGCGGGCTCGCGGCAGCGGCGCCGTCGGCATCGACCGGTTCCGGCCCAACCTGGTGGTCGACGGAGCCATGCCCTGGGGCGAGGAGGGATGGCGGCTGCTGCGCATCGGCGACGTGCGGTTCCGCGCACCGAAGCCCTGCGAGCGCTGCGTGGTGACCAGCATCGATCAGCGCAGCGGCCGCATCGCGGAGCCCGGCGAGCCGCTGCGCACGCTGGCGCGGTTGCGTCCGGGGCGCGGCAGCGTCCTGTTCGGGTTGAACCTGGTCCCCGAGCAGGCCGGGAGGCTCGCGGTCGGCGACGCGGTCGAGGTGCTGGACTAGCCGCCCTCGCTTGACAGCCGGCGCAGGATCTTCCTCAGCTTGCGTTCGGGGATAACAGGAGAAGACCATGCCCGCTGACACCAACGCCGCTTTCGTGGTGATCGCCGAGTTCACCATCAAGCCGGGCTGCCTCGATGCCTTCCTCGACATCGCCCGGCAGGATGCGCACGATTCCGTGGCCAACGAGCCCGGTTGCCAGCAGTTCGACGCGGTGCATGTGCAGGAAGGGCCGGACCAGATCGTGCTGTACGAGGTCTATGACGATCGCGCGGCCTTCGATGCGCACCTGCAGGCGCCGCACTACGCGCCGTTCCGCGACGGCGTGCCGGCGCTGACGGTGGGAGCGCCGACGGTCCGGTTCTGCACCCGGATGACCTGATCAGCGCCAGCCGTCACTGCCGCTCCGGCGCAACGGGCTGCAGCGCCGCGAACCAGTCGGCATAGGGCGTGTTG
>CAXTOE010000505.1:0-1089 GCA_964245685.1 uncultured Acetobacteraceae bacterium
ACCCGCCACAGCGCCTCCAGCTGCTCGGTGGTCAGCGCCGTGCCCAGCGGTGCCACCGCGCCCGCGATCCCGGCCTGGTGCAGCGCGATCACGTCCATGTAGCCCTCGACCACGACCAGCTCGCTGGCCGTCGCGTCGGGCGGAGACCCACCCGCGCCGGCGGGGCGCGCGGCGCGCAGGGCCGCATTCGCCCGGTCCAGCGCGAACAGCGTCAACCGCTTGCTGAACAGGCGCGTCTCCGGGCCGTTGAGGTATTTCGGCTGCCCGTCGCCCAGCGTGCGGCCGCCGAAGCTGACCAGGGCGCCGCGCCGGCCGCGGATCGGGAAGGTCACGCGCTGGAAGAACAGCTCGCCCTTCGGCCGCCCCGCCTCGTCCAGCCGCATCAGCCCGGCCTCGGCCATCAGCTCCGCCGCCACACCGTGCTGCCTCAGCTCGTCGACCAGGCTGCCGCGCCCGTCGCCGGACCAGCCGAGGCCGAAGGACTCTATGGTGGCGTCCGTCAGGCCGCGCCCGCGCAGGTAGGCGAGCCCGTCGCGTCCCTCGGCGGCCGCGAGGCGGCGCACGTACGAACGCTGCGCGAGGTCGAGCACCTCGACGAGGCTCCGGGCGCGCGCCGCCGCCTCGCGCGCGGCCGGCTCACCTCGCGGCAGCTCGAGCCCGGCCTCCGCGGCCAGGGCCGCGACCGTGTCCGGGAAGGACTGGCCGGAGGTCTGCATGACGAAGGAGATCACGTCGCCATGGGCGCCGCAGCCGAAGCAGTGGAACCCGTCCTCGTAGACATAGAAGGACGGCGTCTTCTCGCCGTGGAAGGGGCAGCAGGCCTTCCAGTTGCGCCCGGAGCGGGACAGCTTGGCACGCCGGCCGACCACGGCGGCGATCGGGGTGCGGGCGCGCAGCTCGTCCAGGAAGGCGGGATCGAACGCCAAGGCCGGCCCCCTCCGCCGCGCCCTAGCTGCCGGATCCCGACAGCCGGGCCCTGACCAGCTGGTTGGCGCGCGACATGTCCAGCCTCGCGCCGAACATCGTCTTCAGGATCGCCATCACCCGGCCCATGTCCTTCATCCCCGTCGCGCCCAGGTCGGCCTTGAT
>CAXTOE010000505.1:1099-2274 GCA_964245685.1 uncultured Acetobacteraceae bacterium
GCGCATGCCGGCGCCGCCGGCCTCGGCGACGGCGGCCTCGACCGCCGCGTCCAGCGCAGCCCCGTCCATCGGCACCGGCAGGTAGCCCTCGAGGATGACGATCTCGGCATCCTCCTTGGCGGCCAGCTCGCCGCGGCCGCCGCGCAGGTAGAGCGCCGCCGCCTCGCTGCGTGACTTCACCATGTTGCGCAGCGCCGACACGATCTCGTCCTCGCCGACCTGCTCGACGCCCTTCGGCCGGCTGGCGATGTCGAGCTCCTTCACCCGCGCCAGGATCATCCGCACCGTGGAGACACGCGCCGGGTCGCTCGCCTTCATCGCGGTCTTGAGATCCTGGGTGAAGCGCTCCCGTAGCGACATGATGGTCCATCCCTCGAAACCGGACAAGAATTCCGCTCAGGCCAGAGATGTATCACCAGACCATGTTCTTGGGAATTTTCTTCCCCACATGGTCGTCGGGTTGCTAGGACCCAGCATCCGTCAACCTGAGCCGGGATCGTATCATGGGAATCAGCGTCGAGACGATCATCGACAGGCTCGGCGGCTCGCACGAGGCCGCGCGCCTCACCGGCGTCGGCACCGAGGCGGTGCGCAAGTGGCGGCAGGCGCGCGTGATCCCCCCCAAGCACTGGACCGCGATCCTGCGCGCGACCGGCCTGGAACTGGCCGACCTGCAGGCGGCGGCGGTCGAGGCTGGCCTGGAGCCCGATACCGCCGAGGCGCCTCCGGCGGGCGCGAGTGCGGCACTGGTGCTGGCGGACGGCACGCTGCTGTGGGGCCGCGGCTTCGGCGCGCTTAGCGGCGCCCAAAGCGCCGACGCCGCATCCGGGATCGGCGAGATCTGCTTCTGCACCGGGATCACCGGCTACCAGGAGACCCTGACCGATCCGTCGTACGCCGGGCAGATCATCACCTTCACCTTCCCGCACATCGGCAATGTCGGCGCCAACGCCGAGGATGCGGAGGCGACGAACGTCGCGGCGCTGGGATTGGTAGTCAAGCAGGACATCACGGAGCCGTCGAGCTGGCGCTCGGTGGCGGGTCTCGATGCCTGGCTCAGGGCGCGCGGCATCCCGGGCATCTGCGACGTCGACACCCGCGCGCTGACGCTGCGCATACGCGACGGCGAGGTCGAACAGCTTCGTCTCCGGATGCAGCAGGACCGCGGTCTGCGG
>CAXTOE010000506.1:0-2273 GCA_964245685.1 uncultured Acetobacteraceae bacterium
CCGCAGGCCACCGCGGGCAGCGTCTCGCTGACGCCCGCACAGTTGTCGATGCTGCTCGAAGGCATCGACTGGCGCATGCCGATGCGCACGCATGCCCCCGAACTCGCGGCCTGAACTCTTCAGCACTTGAGCACTGGATGACATCTTCTCCGGTGCGTTACCAATAGCGCATTCCGCGCCGAGCCGGCACAGTAGATCTCTGTGTCGACCTCCTCCATCCCGCCCCACACCATCGACGCCCTGCTGCGCGTGGTCGAGGAGCGCGACGCCGAGGTGGCGTACCTCAAGTTGATGGTCCAAAAGCTGACGTTGCAGATGCTGCGCGCACGGCGCGCGAAGTATGGGCGGTCCAGCGAGCAACTCGAGGACGCGCAAATCGCCTTGATCGAGGGCGCACCACTGTATGAACTTCCGGCCCACAAGGCGGTGCCCAAGGCGGAAGCCGCCAACGGCGATGGCATCGACCGTCGACTGCCGCCCCACCTGCCGCGGGAGAACCATGTCCACCGGCCGGAGACGACCGACGCACGGCATGACGCGGCCGGCCACACGTGTGGCTGCACGGCGTGTGGCGGCCGGCTGCGCCTGATCGGCCAGGACGTCTCCGAGCAACTCGAATACGTACCGGCCCGCTTCAAGGTCATTCGTCATGTGCGCCCCAAGCTCGCCTGCACGGCCTGCGAGACGATCTTCCAGGCGTCGGCGCCGAGCCGGCCGATCGCACGCGGCGTCGCGGGTCCGGGGCTGCTGGCCAACGTGCTGGTCTCCAAGTTCTGCGATCACATCCCGCTGCATCGCCTGGCCCGCATCCACGCCCGCGACGGCGTGTGCTTCGATCCCTCGACCTACGGTGGTTGGGTCGCCCAATGCTTCGACTTGATGGATCCGCTGGTAGCCGCGCTCGGACGCTACACGCTCGCGGGCGCGAAGGTACACACGGACGACACGCCTGTGCCGGTGCTCGACCCGGGTCGAGGTCGTACCAAGACAGGTCGCCTCTGGGTTTATGTTCGCGATGACCGACCGGCTGCCAGCACCGAGCCGCCGGCCGCCTGGTACCGGTACTCGCCCAACCGCAAGGGCGAACACCCGCAGGCCCATCTGCAGCACTACCGCGGCATCCTCCAGGCCGACGCGTATGCCGGGTACGCCCGGATCTATGCGACGGGGCGGGTCGAAGAGGCCGCGTGTTGGGCCCATGCAAGGCGACCGTTCTGGGACCTGTTCGACGAGCAGGGCCGCGTGGAGGATTCCGTCGCCGGACAGGCGTTGCAACGCATCGCGGCGCTCTATGCGATCGAGTCCGACATCCGAGGACAATCCCCCGACGTGCGCCGTCGAGCTCGACAGGCCCGTGCCGGCCCGTTGCTCGAAGACCTGAGAGCGTGGCTCGTCGCGATGCTGAGCCGGATGTCCGCGAAGTCGGAGTTGGCCAAGGCGATCGGCTATTCGCTCACTCGGTGGCGGGCGCTCACCCGCTACTGCGACGATGGGCGCATCGAGATCGACAACAATGCGGCCGAGCGCGCAGTGCGTGGGGTGGCGCTCGGGCGCGGCAACTACCTCTTCATGGGTTCGGACGCCGGCGGCGAACGGGCGGCGGCGATCTACAGTCTGGTGGAGACGGCCAAGCTGAACGGACTCGACCCGCAGGCCTACCTGCGCGATGTCCTGAGGCGAATTGCCGACCATCCGATCAACCGCATCGACGAGCTGCTGCCCTGGAACATCGGGCGCCGGAACGAAGAGCATCGACCCAGCGATTGCGCGAAGGCCGCCTGAGGAGCCGCGCGGTCCCGTAGAAGGATTCGGCGTGAACGCGCAAGCCACTGATCCCCGAATACTCGAAGCCCTGGAAGGCGCGAGCAGCCTGCAGCTGTATCAGCTCAAGGCGATCATCGAGGCCATGCTCGCTGGGCCGCGGCGCGGCATCGCTGCGCGGGCGGGCGTGCATGTGGGGCAACCCGTGCGGTTCGTCGACTTCCGCGACGGCCAGATGAGGCGCGGCAAGATCATCGCGATGAGAGACACGCAGGCGACCGTCTTGGAGGACGCCACCCAGCGCACCTGGAAGCTTCCTTGCCTGGCGATGCAGGGCAGTACCGCGGTCGAACGTGACGAGGATCAGGCGCCCTACGCGCCACCACCGGAGCCTCCCGCAGCGGCAAGCAAGATACGCCAGTTCCAGCGTGGCGACACCGTCACGTTCGACGACCGCGACGGTCGGGCGATCACAGGCGTGATCGTGCGCGTCAATCAACGCACCGCAACGA
>CAXTOE010000507.1:0-2263 GCA_964245685.1 uncultured Acetobacteraceae bacterium
CCACCTCGGCGAGCGACAGCCTCCTGCCCTCGCCGTCCATGTCGATCATCCCCCCGCCGCCCATGCCGGCCGCACCCGCTGCCCGCGCCAGGGCGGAGACCAGGGCGATCCGCACCGCGGCGTCCGGGTGGGTGAGCGGGTCGGCGATGACCTCGAAGGCCAGGGTCTGCAGCGCATCTCCGGCCAGGATCGCGGTCGCCTCGCCGAACCGCACGTGGTTCGAGGGCTGGCCGCGACGCAGGTCGTCGTCGTCCATCGAGGGCAGGTCGTCATGCACCAGCGAATAGGCGTGCAGCATCTCGACCGAGGCGGCGACGCGCAGCGCGGCCGCCTCCGCGGCGCCGAACAGGCCCGCCGCCTCGGTGACCAGGAAGCCGCGCAGCCGCTTGCCGCCGCCGAGCGTCGAATAGCGCATGGCCTCGACCAGCCTCGCCTCGCCGCCCGGCACCGGCGCGATCAGCCGGTCGATCACCGTCTCGATGGCGCCGGCGCGGGCGGCGATCAGCGCCTGCAGGGTCTGGTCCACGCGCGCCGGCTCAGTCGAGCGGCCGCAGTTCGGTGCCGCCGTCGGCGCGTTCCACGATCGCCTGCACGCGCGCCTCGGCCTGCGCCAGCTTGGCCTCGCAGTGGCGGCGCAGGGCGGCGCCGCGCTCGTAGCAGAGGATCGCGTCCTCCAGCTTCTGCTGGCCGCCCTCCAGGCCGCGCACGATCTTCTCCAGTTCCGCCAGGGCGTCCTCGAACGAGAGCTGCGTTAGGGTGTCTGACATCGTGGCCCCGCTTGCTGCCTGTGCGCCCACCGGATAGCCCGCGGGTCCGGCAGGTGAAAGAGGGCGCGTGCCTCATGAGGGAGCGGCAGGCTCCGCCCGGCGCCGGATGACGAAGCAGAGCACGCCGTTCTCCTCGCTGAAGGCGACCAGCGCGTGTCCGGTCTCGCGGCAGAAGGACTGGAAGTCGGCCACCGCCGCACGGTCGGTGGCGAGCACGCGCAGCCGTTCGCCGGGCCGCATCGCGCGCAGCGCGCGGTTGGCGCGCAGCACCGGCAGCGGGCAGCTCAGCGCCTTCACGTCCAGCAGCGTCTCACCCATGCACGGCAGCTCCCGGGGCGTCCTGCGCCGCCCTCCTGGCAGCGCGATCGACGAGGGTGCATGATAAGCCAAATAACACGCGGGAGGAGGCAGCCATGGCCGACATCAAACCCGACGCCACCGCGGATTTCCGGATCGGCATCGATTTCGGCGGCACCAAGATCGAGATCGCGGCCCTCGGCCACGACGGCAGCGCGCTGCTGCGTCGCCGCGTCCCCAATCCCGGCCGCTACGAGGACGCGATCCACGCCATGGTCGGCCTGGTGCAGGAGACCGAGCACGAGCTGCGAGGGGTGGCGTCGGTGGGCATCGGCATCCCCGGGGCGATCAGCCCGGACAGCGGCCTGGTCAAGAACTGCAACTCCACCTGGCTCAACGGCAAACCCTTCGCCCGCGACCTGAGCGAGGCGATGGCCCGTGTCGTGCGGGTCGAGAACGACGCCAACTGCTTCGCCCTGTCCGAAGCGGTCGACGGCGCGGCGGAGGGCAAGCGGGTGGTGTTCGGCATCATCCTGGGCACCGGGGTCGGAGGCGGCATCGTCGTTGACGAGCGCGTGCTGACCGGACCGCACCACATCGCCGGCGAATGGGGCCACATCCCGCTACCGTGGCCGCGGCTGGAGGAGTTCCCGATGCCGACCTGCTTCTGCGGCAACGTGGGCTGCATCGAGCGCTTCCTGTGCGGCTCGGCGCTCGCGTCGGACTGCGACGGTCCCGGCGCCCGTGACGCCAGCACCGTCCCGCCGCGCGCCGCCGCGGGCGACGAGCGCGCCATCGCGGCGCTGGCTCGGCACTCCGACCGGCTCGCCCGCTGCCTGGCGATGGTGGTCAACTTCCTCGATCCGGACGCGATCGTGCTCGGCGGCGGCCTGTCGAACATGTCGCATCTCTACGACGAGGTGCCGGCGCTGATCGCGAGCCGCGTGATCAGCCCGCGCTTCACCACGCCGATCCTGCGCAACGTGCACGGCGACAGCTCCGGCGTGCGCGGCGCCGCCTGGCTGTGGCCGCGCGCACAGCTGCACGGCCACATGACCAGCCTCGCCTGAGCCCGACGCCGGCCCTGTGCCTGGACTGCCGGGCGGTGCAGCCCGCCGGCTCCGGCACGCGCTGCACCGCCTGCCGCGGACCGCGGCTGGTGCGCCCCCCGGAGCGGCAGACGCGGCAGGTGGCGCCTG
>CAXTOE010000508.1:0-2260 GCA_964245685.1 uncultured Acetobacteraceae bacterium
CCCTGGCCAAGGCCGCCTCGGGCGCGCTCGAGACCATGCCGTTGCTGCGCGCGGTCAACCTGTCGCGCACGCTGGTGGCGCTGAAGGCGGCGGGACTGTGGACGGTCGGCCTCGATGCCGGGGGTGCCGTGCTGGACGGCGCCGCCTTCCGCGAACGGCGGGTCGCCCTGGTGCTCGGCGCCGAAGGCGAGGGCCTGCGCCGGCTGACCCGGGAGACCTGCGACGAGGTGGCGGGGCTGCGGATGCCGGGTGCCATGGACAGCCTCAACGTCTCCAACGCCGCGGCGGTGGCGCTGTACGAGATCGTCCGCCGCTGAGCGGAGCGCGCTTCCGCGATCAGATCGCGTAGTCGATCGGCGGCAGCGTCTGGTCCATGGTGAAGGCCGGCATCGAGGAGTGCCGGGTGCCGACCCGTCGCGCCGGGTTGCCGACCACGGTGGTGTAGGGCGGCACCGCCTCGAGCACGATGCTGCCGGCGCCGATCTTGGCACCCTCGCCGATCTCGATGTTGCCGAGCACGGTGCAGCCCGCACCCAGCAGCACGCCGCGCCGGATCTTGGGATGGCGGTCGCCCTCGTTCTTGCCGGTGCCGCCCAGGGTCACGCCCTGCAGCATCGAGACGTCGTCCTCCAGCACCGAGGTCTCGCCGATCACGATGCCGGTGCCGTGGTCGATCAGGATGCGCCGGCCGAGTTCCGCCGCCGGATGGATGTCGAGGCCGAACGCCTCCGACGTGCGGCTCTGCAGGTGCCGCGCCAGGTGCCGCCTGCCATGCCCCCACAGCCAGTGCGCCACCCGGTAGGCCTGCAGCGACTGGAATCCCTTGAAGAACAGGAACGGGGTGATCAGGTCCGGGCAGGCCGGGTCGCGCTCCTTGATCGCCACCAGGTCGGCGGCGGCGGCGGCGACGATGTCGGTGTCGGCGCGATACGCCTCGGCCACCAGCTCCGTCAGCGCGCGGGCGGGAACCGCGGAGTCCGCCAGCTTGCGGCCGATCAGCGCCGCCAGCGCCGGCGCGAAGCCGCGATGGATGCGCAGGTTCAGCTCCAGCACCGCCGCCATGATCGGATCCGGGCAGTCGCCGGCTTCGCTGCGCAAGCGCTGCCAGAGCTGGTCGAGCGAGATCGGCGTGGTGGTCGCGATGTCCATCCTGGTCTTCCCGGGCTTCCCTGGTCTTCTGAGTTCGTCGTCTCGCGGGTCGTGCTCTCGGGACGCTGCGTTCGGCGGCGACGCAGGCTCCGGCCGGACCGGGAGCATGCGGGCCGAAGCCGTCATAGTCGAGTTCTCAGCCGAGTCCCATCGCCTGGACCATGAAGGCGCGCTTCAGCCGCGGCATGCGGTGCACCGCCCCGATGCCGAGATCGCGCGCCAGCCGCAGCGCCGGATTGTCGCTGCTGAACAGCCGGTCGAGCAGGTCGGTCGCCGCCAGCATGGCGAGGTTGCCCGGACGACGCAGCGCCTGGTAGCGCGCCAGCAGCGACGCCTCCCCCGGATCGCGCCCCTGCGTTACCGCCTCGATCACCAGCTCGGACAGCGCGATCACGTCGCGGAAGCCCAGGTTCAGCCCCTGGCCCGCGATCGGGTGGATGCCGTGTGCCGCGTCGCCGATCAGCGCCAGCCGCTCGGCGGTGTAGCGTTGCGCGTGCAGCGCCCCGAGCGCGTAGGTCCAGCGCCGCCCGACCGGGCGCACGGCACCGAGGTGGTCGCCGAGCCGGCGCTGCAGCTCGCGGGTGAAGGCGGCATCGTCGAGTGCGGCGAGCCGGCCGGCGAGCGGCTCGCGTTCGGTCCAGACGATCGCCGACAGGTGCGCGCCGGCCTCGCCGCCGGCCATCGGCAGCTGCGCGAACGGGCCGCCCGGCAGGAAGTGCTCCAGCGCGAGGTTGTCGTGCGGCCGCTCGTGCGACACCGCGCTGACGATGCCGGTCTGGCGGTAGGCGTAGCGCGTCACCGCGATCCCGGCCTGGCGTCGCAGCGGGCTCTGCCGGCCTTCCTCCGCGATCACCAGCCGCGCGCGCAGCCGGGCGCCGGCACGGGTGTCGATCCGCATGCCCGCGCGATCCTCCGGCGCCACCGACGCCTCGTCCGGCGCGAACAGGCGGATCAGCGGCGAGGCGTGCAGCGTCGCGTTCAGCGCCACGCGCAGGCTGCGGGCCTCGGTCATCCAGCCGAACGGCTCGCCCACCTCGCGGTGGTCGAAATGCAGGAACAGCGGCGATGCCGGCCGCCCCGGCCGTCCGTCCGACACCCGGATGGCCAGGAT
>CAXTOE010000509.1:0-2246 GCA_964245685.1 uncultured Acetobacteraceae bacterium
CCTCGGGACGCAGACGCACCGGCGCGAAGCCGGGGCGCGCCTGGTCCGCGACCAGCGCGTCGTCGCGGGCGCGCAGCCGCGCCACGCCGCGCCAGCCGATCCTGCCGTAGCTCATGGTCTCGCTCTCCAGCCCCGGGACGACGAGCTTGACCGCGCGCACCGAAGAGTCGGGCGGCGAGCAATCCACCCACAGGATCTCGTGACCGGCCTCCGCCAGCGTCCGCGCCAGCCAGTCGAGCCTCGCCGCGCTCGGCTTCATCGAGCCCGCTTCGGCGTCGGGCAGCGAGGAGAACGCGGTCTCCGAGCGGCGCGCGAACACGTCGGCGAGCCGGCGGCGCAGCTCGGCGGCGTCCTGGCCGATCCAGTCCGCCATCGTCTGCAGCGCGCGCGGTTCCTCGCCGCCCTGCTCCGCCACCGCCATCTGGCGCGCGAACGAGGCCTCCGGCAGCACGTGCCGCAGCGTCTCGATCGGCCCGTGCGTCGCCACCTTGCGCGAGCGCGAGCCGATGAACTCCAGCACCGCCTTGCGCAGGCCGCGTACGCGGTCCGGATGCGCGGCCTCGCCGCAGGCGGTGATCTGGATCGGCTGCGACACCGGACCGCGATCGTCGCCGACCACGTACAGGTTGGCGATGCCGAAGTCGGCGGCGGCGAGCTTGACGGTGACGTCGATGCCGGCGTGGCGGAGCTGCCCGAGCAGGGCCGCGACGTCGTCCGGCAGCGGCGCGTCGAGCCGCACCACCCGTCCGGCATCGAAGGCGCGATAGGTCAGCACGTTGCCGTCGCGCTGCAGCAGCTCCATCAGCCCGTGGGCCAGCGCGTGGGCGAGGTCGAGGCCGGCGCCGAGCCCGTTGGTGATCGGCGTGATCAGCGCGTCGCGACCGCGCAGCTGGTAGGGGGCGATCGCCAGCCACTCCAGCGGCACCAGCACCGCCTCGTCCGAGGGATAGCGGCGCATCGGCAGCCAGGCGCGCATCGCCTCCGGATCGTACGCGGACCCCGCCGGCAGGCACAGCGTCAGCGGGTCGGCGACGCCGCGGGCGCCGAGACGGGCGCGCAGCGACGCGTAGCTGGCCTCTACCGGCTGCTGGCGCATCACCCAGCTTCCGACATGCACCTCCTCGCACAGCTCGCCGAGCGCGCCGGTCGCGGCCTCCGCCTCGCTCAAGCCGTAGCCGTGGCCGATGATGGTCGGACGGTCGGCCGACAGCAGGTTGGCCTGCACGACCGGGATGCCGAGACGATCCAGCCCGTCGATGCGGAACACCGTGGTCTCGGCGCCGTGCGGCATGCTGGCGCGAAAACTCTCGGCGATGGCGGCATAGTCAGGGGTCATGCGAGCAGGCCTCCGGTCAGCAGCGCCCTCCGGTTCGCGTGCGTCGGTTCGGCACGTTCCGCCTGGGCCAGAAGCTGCAGCCCCTCGCGAATGTCGGTGCGGCAGCGCACGCCGAGGCTGTCGGCCATCAGGGTCGGATCGCCGCGGGAATGCGCGATGTCGCCCACCTTGGCGGGTCCGGCGCGCAGCCTCGGGCAGAGGCCGGCCTCCTCGCAGAGCAGCAGCGCCAGCTCGCGCACCGAGATCGCGCTGCCGGTGCAGACGTTGAGTGCCGGCGGCAGCTCGGGCAGCCGCGCCATGCCGGCGAGCATCGCCGCGACGACGTCGGCGACGTAGACGAAATCCCGCGTCTGCCGGCCGTCGCCGTTCAGCACCAGGCTCTCGCCGAGCGCCAGCCTGCGGCGGAACAGCGAGATCACGCCAGAATAGGGCGAAGCGCCGTCCTGGCGCGGGCCGTAGACGTTGAAGAAGCGCAGGCCCAGCGTCGGCGTGCCGAACAGGCGTCGCGCGATCCGCGCATGCAGCTCGCTGCCGAGCTTGTCGCAGCCATAGGCCGAGCGCGGATCGGTGCGATCGTTCTCGGCCAGCGGCATGCGCGACGCCTCGCCGTATACCGCCGCCGAGGAGGCGTACACCCCCGGCAGCCCACCCGCACGACGTGCCGCCTCCAGCACCGTGACGGTGCCGGTCTGGTTGACGCCGTGGCTGCCGACCCAGTCCTCGGTGCAGCGCGCGACCGAGGCGATCGCGGCGAGATGGAACACGCCGTCGACGTCCTGCACGGCACGCTGCACCAGCGCGCGGTCGGTGACGCTGCCGCGCACGAACGAGGCCGCGTCGGCCAGCTGGCTGCGCCGGCCCGACGAGAGGTCGTCGAGCACGCGCACCGCATCGCCGCGATCGCCTCGGT
>CAXTOE010000510.1:0-953 GCA_964245685.1 uncultured Acetobacteraceae bacterium
GCAGCGGCACCAGGCCGCCGATCCAGACCGCGGCGGCCAGCAGATGCAGCACGTCGAGGCCGAACAGCGGGCTGAGCCCGCCCTGCATCGCCATCGCGTGGCCGTGCCCAGCCTGCGCCGCCGCGTCCATCGAGGCGGCGGCGGCGGCGGCGCGGCCGCGGCCGGCGGCGAGCAGGATGCCGGTCACGACCGCCAGCGCCAGCTGCAGCAGCACCAGCTCGCCGAACCGGGTCTCGGTCAGCACCGTCGGCAGCGCCGACAGCGCCTGCGACGCACCAGAGGCATCGGACATCGCGCCGGCCTGCAGCACCGCCCAGACGACCAGGCCGAACAGCGAGCCGATCAGGCTGACCCAACTCAGCCGCGACAGCGCGCGTTCGATCGCCGCGCCGCCGTCGCCGCGTATCGCGGCAATCGCCCGCGGCACGCCCAGCGTGCGGAACACCAGGCATCCGCTGAGCGACAGCAGCGCCGAGACGGTGGCCGCCCGTGCCAGCAGCAGCGCCACACCGCCCTCTGGCATCGCTATTCCTTCACCGTGAAGCTGTATCCACCCTGTGTCTTGTGCGTGTCGGTAGCGACGACGTGCCAGGTCACCGAGTAGGTGCCGGACCCGAGCGGCCTCAGCCCGACCGCGAGTCGCGTCCCGTCACCCTCCAGGTGCGCCGCCCCCTCATCGACGCGGGCGCCGGAGGCGTCCTGCACGATGATGCTGCTGAAGCGCGGCTCCACCCCCTCGGTGAACTCGATCGCCACCTGCGTCGGTGCCGGCCGCACCGTGCTGCCGACCGCCGGGCTCGCCTGCCTGAGGAAGGCGTGCGCCGCGGCCGCGCCGGGGCTGAGCAGCAGGCCGACCGCCGCCAGCATCGGCCAGGCGGTTCGTGTGCGTCCCCGTCGGGTCATGGCAGCAGCGGCCGGCCGATGCGGGCGGGGAACCGGTCGTCGAAGAAGCG
>CAXTOE010000510.1:963-2236 GCA_964245685.1 uncultured Acetobacteraceae bacterium
CGCTCCCACGTTGGTCCCGCTCTCCTTGTTCAGCGGCACCAGCGCCTCGAGGCCGATCTCGCCCCACCGCGCCACGTAGATGACGCCCGGTGCGGCGGTCCAGCTGGTGCCCTGCGCACTCGGCGTCGAGGCCGGCGCGGACCAGGTGAACTCGACAAGCGGCACCAGGTCGCTGAGGAAGCCGGGCAGGCCGAGATCCTTCACCTGCGACTGCAGGTAGGGGATGCTGTACTGGAGCGAGAGCGCGCCGGCCCAGGCGTTGTTGTTGCCGTCGTTGTATTGGGCGGCGATCCCGTTGCCCGAGGGCGCGGTCGGCGCAGGCTGGATCGTCTTCAGCTCGCGGTCGGCGATCGTGTAGCTCAGCTCGCCGGTGATCGCGAGCGGCCGCAGCATGCCGATCGGCAGGTCGCCGAGGCCCTTGCCGAAATAGCCGGTCGGCGCCGTGGCGCCGAGATGATCCGCACCCGTGTGCGTCGTGCCGGTGCCGCCGATCTCGCGGATCACGCCGAGCGAGGCCACGAACTCGTGCGCGGCGTTCGTGTAAGCCTGCCACTTGCCGGTGACGAACAGGTTCTCGAAGCCGGTCTGGGTCTTCGATCCGTCCGTCTGCTGGATGTCGATGCCGTCGTTGAGGATCAGCGCCGTGGTCGGCGTGATCGTCTTGTCGTACTCGAAGCCGAGATCGACCTCGTGGCCGGGACCGGTGCCGCCGTCGGCGGCGCTGCGGCTGTAGCTGAGGGCGGGCAGCGAGGCCTCGTCGCTGACCCCGGGATCATCGAAGGTCAGGGTGACCGGAAAGACGCGGGCGCCGGCGATGACGTGGGCGGTGGCCGGCGGGACGGGCAGGCAGAGCAGCACGGCGCCGAGCGCCGCCGCCGAGGCGAAGTTTCGCATGGGTGATGTTCCCTGGCATGAGAGTCCGGATGCCGGCGCGGACCGGCATCATGCGACGATGGATCTCAGGCCGTGACGGGAGGTGCGCGTGGCGCGCCGACCCGGGCGGCGGCGGACGGCGGCCCGCGCCCGGGCGGTCGTTCCCGGCTCCTGTCGCTCGCGACGCAAGACCGTGCCGGCATCGCCGGCGCGAAGGGCGGCAGGATGCAGCCGGGGAGTGCCAGGGCGATGTCCAGCGGGCAGAGCGCCAGGTCGGCCGCGTGATGGCGGTGCGGCGGCTGACCTGCGGGGTTCGGTGCGTGGCCGCCGGTGCACAGGATGCTGACCGCATCGAGGGTCGCGAGCTGGCTCGCCTCGGCGTCGGCCGCCGGCATTAGGC
>CAXTOE010000511.1:0-2228 GCA_964245685.1 uncultured Acetobacteraceae bacterium
CGCGATCCTGCCGCTGCTGCTGCTCGCGGCCGCGCTGCGTCTCGATCCCGCGCCGCGCGCCGCACGATGGGCGACCGCGGCGGTGCTGGCGCGAACGCTGGTGCTGGCGGCGTGCTGGCACGCGGCCGGCGGGGTGTTCCGCGACTACCGGCAGCGCACCGCGACGCTGCCGGCGGGCAGCGTGATGATGACGGCCTACGGGATCCCGCTGCCCTCGCTGCGCTGGCAGCAGATCTGGTCGCCGCCGCTCAGCTCGCTCGCGACGGAGGTCGCCTTCGGCGACCTGTTAGTGCCGTCGCTGTTCGCCAACCCGGCACAGCAGCCGATCGCGCTGCGCCCGGCGGACGCGTCGCTGACGCAGCCCTGGAACCTGACCGACGCGGCGCAGCTGCACGCCTCCGCGGCGCGCCTCGCCGAAATCTGCGCGGGGCAGCGCTTCCGCGGCGTCTACCTGACGGTGCTGTATCCGGGCCGCTTCCTGCCGCGACACGCCGGTGCGGCACTGCTGCAGGCGCAGCCGCACTTCCTGATCCTCGACGCGTGCCGGCTGCCGCGCTGAGCGGGCACCCTCACGAGGTCGTCCAGCGCGCCGCGTCCGGCAGCCCTGCCGCACCCAGGATGCGCCGGCCGGCGGCCTCGACCTCGGCGTACAGCCTGTCCTCGTCGATCATGGTCGAGCGGTAGTTCTCCACCACCCGGACGCCGTCGACCCAGACGCTGTGCACGCTGCGCCCGTCGACCGACCACACCAGCTGGTTCACCACGTTGAGCAGCGGCCGCCATTCCGGCCGGTCGATGTCGTGCAGCACGAAATCGGCCTTCTTGCCCGGCTCCAGGCTGCCGATCTGGTCTTCCAGCAGCAGCGCCCTGGCGCCGCCCAGGGTGGCGTGCTCGATCGCCTGGTGCGCGGGGAACAGGGTCGGGTCGCGCCGCGCGTCCTTCGACATCCCGGCCAGCAGGAACATGGCGCGGTGCAGGTCCGCGCTGTTGCTGTCGTTGCTGCCGTCGCTGCCGAGGGCCAGGTTGGCGCCGGCCGCGACCAGCTCGGGGAAGCGCCCCAGCGTGGTCGCGCCGTAGGCGCCGCGCAGCGCGGTCATCGGGCAGTGCGCGACGCTGGCGCCGGCAGCGCCCAGCAACGCCACCTCGGAGGCGTGGAGATGCACGGCGTGGGTGGCGACGACGTTGCGGCCCAGCACGCCGAGCTCGGCGAGATGCTGGAACGGCCGGCGGCCGTGCCGCTCCAGGAACCACGCGGCGTCGTCCGGCACCGGGCTCATATGGAAGGCGAGCCCGGCGCCGTGTTCGTCGGCCAGCGCCTTGGCCGCCTGCCACAGCGCGTCGGTGCAGGTGTAGTGGCCGATCAGGATCGGCCAGGCGGACAGCCTGCGGTCGGGGCCGGCCGGATAGCGCTCGAGCTGACGCTGCAGCCCGTCGACGACGGCGCCGGTCGGAGCACTCATCGGCGCGTCCAGCCCGTCCCACGACCAGCGTCCGAGGCGGCCGCGTATCCCCATCTCTTCCATCCCCTCGACCACCTGGTCGAGGAAGCAGCAGGTGCCGGCGTCGAGGAAGCAGGTGGTGCCGGTGCGCAGCATCTCCAGTGCTGCGAACTGTGCCGCGAGCTTCTCGTCGGCGGGGGTGTGGGCGAAGTGCACCGGCGACAGCCAGTCGAAGATGAGCGTGTTGAAATCGACGTCGTCGGGGGCGCAGCCGCGGGTCAGCGGCTCGCCGGTGACGTGGATGTGGGCGTTGACCAGGCCGGGGACGATGACGAAGCGGCCGGCGTCGATGACCTGCTTGGCGTCGAAGTCCCGCCGCAGCTCGTGGGTCTTGCCGACCGCGACGATGCGGTCGCCACGCACCGCGAGGGCGCCGTCGCTCAGGATGCGCCGCCCGGCATCGAGGGTCACGATCAGGGCGTGGGTCAGCAGCAGGTCGACCTGCCGGTCGGCCGGCGCCATCGGCGCCGCGGTCATGCGGCGCGCGCCGACCGCCAGGCTGCGGCCACCGCATCGGTCCCGACCAGCAGCGCGCAGTTCTTGGCCAGGCCGTGCAGGGCGGCGCGGTGGGTCTCGTCGTCGTAGGCGGCGCAGGCGTCGGCGGCGATGAACTCCGCGGCCCGGTAACCGCCCATCATGCTCGGGAGGTTCGTCTGCGAGCGCGGAATGTCGGGCAGCACCGAGGCGTCGGCCACCAGCAGCCCGCCGAGTCCTCGCACCCGGAGGGCC
>CAXTOE010000512.1:0-2212 GCA_964245685.1 uncultured Acetobacteraceae bacterium
GTCCAGCCGGTGCAGGTGCACGTCCAGCACGGCGAGTGCGCGCGCGGCCTCGGCGCGCATGCGCGGCCGGTCGATGCGCGGCAGGCCCAGGAAGCGCGTCTTCAGCTCGCGGCCGAGGAACACGTTGCCGCCGATGTCGAGATTATCGGCCAGTGCCAGGTCCTGGTAGATCGTCTCGATGCCCTGGGCGCGCGCCGCCTGTGGCCCATCGAACGTCACCGGGTAGCCGCAATAGCGGATCTCGCCCTCGCTCGGACGGAACACGCCGGAGATGATCTTGGTGAAGGTCGACTTGCCGGCGCCGTTGTCGCCGGCGAGTGCCACCACCTCGCCCGGATACAGCGTGAAATCCACCCGCTCCAGCGCGTGTACGCCGCCGAAGCGCTTGGACAGGCCGCGCACCTCCAGCACCGGCACGTCGTCCGGCAGCACCGCGCCCGCCGCGTCACTCATCCTGGCGTCCTCCGCCGAAGCGACGCTGGCTCTGGTCGACCAGCACCGAGACGATGATCACCATGCCGACCGCGATGAACTGCCAGAACGGCTCGACGTCGAGGAACACCAGGCCGTACTGGATCACCGCGATGATCAGCGCGCCGATGATGGTGCCGACCACGGTGCCGGAGCCGCCGAACAGGCTGGCGCCGCCGATCACCACTGCGGCGATGCTGTCGAGCAGCAGCGGCTCGCCCGCCTGCGGCGCGCCGGCGACGAAGCGGCCGGTATAGAGGATGCCGTCGATGCCCGCGGTCAGCGCCGAGAGCATGTAGAGCAGCACAGTGACGCGGTTGACGTTGACGCCGGCGCGCAGCGTCGCCTGCCGGTTGCCGCCGATCGCGTAGGTGTACTGGCCGAACAGCGTCTCCGACAGCAGGTAGTGCACCACCAGCACCACCGCGAGCGCGATCAGCACCACCACCGGGACGCCGTACAGCGTGCCGTTGCCGAGATAGGACAGCCAGGCGTTCTGCACCGGCACGGTGGTGCCGCCGGCAATCAGGTAGGCGGCCCCGCGGGCGACGCCGTACATGCCCAGCGTGCCGATGAACGGCGGCACGCGCAGCCGGGCGATCAGCAGCCCGTTGATCCAGCCCGGCACCAGGCCGACGCCGAGCGAGGCGACGACCGCGGCGAGCAGCCCCAGCGGCGCGCCGGCGGCCGCGCCGACCTCGTTGGCCACCAGGGCCGAGACCACCGCCGCCAGGCCCATGGTGAAGCCGACCGAGAGGTCGATGCCGCCCGAGATGATCACCAATGTCTGGCCGAGGCCGAGCAGCACCGGGGCGACGGCGAACACCGCGACCGAGCGCAGGTTGAACACGCTGAGCACGAAGCTGCCGCCGTAGGCGATCCGCGCCCAGGCCTCGAACACCGCCAGCAGCAGCAGCAGGAACAGCCACGCCCGCGCCGCCGCCAGCACCGCCAGCAGGCTGCGGCGCGAGCCGCGCGCCTCGTCCGCGGTCGCGGCGACGCCGCTCGCCATCCCGGCACCCCCGCCCGTCACCGGATCACTCCGAGTAGATGAACGGCTTGATCGCGGGCTGGTCGACGTTGCTCTTGTCGATGATGGTGAAACCGGTGGCGATCGCTGGCGGGATCGACTGGCCGCTCAGGTGCGCGTACGCGGCGGCGACGCCGAACCAGCCGATCTCGGCGGGGTGCTGGGCGATGGCGATGTCGACCAGGCCGCTCTTGAGGTTGCCCACGATCGATTGCGGCGCGTCGAACGCCACCACCTTCACCTTGCCGGCACTGCCGCCCTGCTGGATGCCGTTGCCGGCTCCCATGGCGGAGAACAGGTTGGTGCCGAACACGCCGCTGAGGTCGTTGTGCCGTGCCAGCACCGACTGCGCCTGCGAGGCCGCCTTGTTGGCGTCGTCGTCGTTGAACTGCGTCGACAGCACGGTGATGCCCGGGTGCTTGGCCATCTCCGCCTTGAAGCCGGCCTCGCGCTGGTCGGTGGTGGAGACGCCGGCCTCGATGTTGGAGACATACACCTTGCCGCGGTCGCCGATCGCGCGCGCCAGCGCCCGTGCCGCGATCTCGCCGCCCAGGCTGTTGTTCGAGGCGATGTAGGAGAGCGGGAAGTCGGCCTCGCCGCTGCCGGTCTGGTACACGCCGGTGCCGATATAGGTGTCGAGCGTGATCACCGGGATCCCGGAGGTGAAGGCGCCGCGCACATGACCGAAGAGGGTGGATTCCAGGAGCTCCG
>CAXTOE010000513.1:0-1600 GCA_964245685.1 uncultured Acetobacteraceae bacterium
CCTCACCGACGCGGCGACTGTCGGGCCGTCCGACCTGTCCGGCCGCGCCGAGCGCGCGATCCAGCAGGTGCTGGGAGGGCGACGCATCGGCTGGCGCAGCCTGTTCGCCCTGTCGGGTCCCGCCATCGTCGCCTCCGTGGCCTATGTCGATCCCGGCAACTACGTCACCAACATCCAGGCCGGCGCGCGCTACGGCTATGCCCTGCTCTGGGTGGTGGTGCTCGCCAACCTGATCGCGGTCCTGTTCCAGACGCTCTCCGCGCGGCTCGGCATCGTCAGCGGCCGCAACCTCGCCGAGCTGTGCCGGGCACGCTACACCCGCCCGGTGGTGATCGCCATGTGGCTGGCCAGCGAGCTGGCCTCGATGGCCACCGACCTCGCCGAGTTCGTCGGCGGCGCCATCGCGCTGTCGCTGCTGGCGCATCTCGCCCTGCTGCCGGCGATGGGCATCATGGGGGTGTTGACCTTCCTGCTGCTCGGGCTGCAGTCGCGTGGCTTCCGTCCGGTGGAGCTGGTCATCGCCGGCCTGGTCGCGGTGATCAGCCTGTCCTACGTCGCCGAACTGGTCATCGCGCCGCCGCGCTGGCAGCAGGCGCTGCACGGCGTGCTGCGGCCGAGCCTGCCCGATCACGCCGCACTCGGGCTCGCCATCGGCATCGTCGGCGCGACCGTGATGCCGCACGCGATCTTCCTGCATTCCGGCCTGACCCAGAACCGCATCGTCGTGCGCAACCAGATCGAGCGCCGGCGCCTGGTGCGCTTCTCCGACCGCGAGGTGCTGGCGGCGCTGTTCGTGGCCGGCCTGGTGAACATGGCGATGGTCTCGATGGCGGCGGAGTTCCACCATGCCGGCCATCCCGAGGTCGCCGACCTGGAGAGCGCCTTCCGGACGCTGACGCCGCTGCTCGGCGCCGGTGCCGGGATCCTGTTCCTGGTCTCGCTGCTCGCCTCGGGACTGTCGTCGGCCATGGTGGCGACCATGGCCGGGCAGGTGGTGATGGCCGGCTTCCTCGGCATGTCGATCCCGCTCTGGCTGCGTCGCTCGGTCACGATGCTGCCCTCGTTCGCGGTGATTGGCGTGGGCGTCGACCCGACCTGGGCGCTGATCGCGAGCCAGGTGGTGCTCTCCTTCGTGCTGCCGCTGCCGATGATCACGCTGCTGGCGGTCAGCCGCGACGAGGGCATCATGGGCAGCTTCCGGCTGCGGGGCGCCACCTACCTGCTGAGCCTGTGCATGGTGGCGATCGTGCTCGGCCTGAACGCCGCACTGCTGGCGCAGAGCTTCGGATGGCTGCCCTCCTGACCGGTGCCATGCCCTTGCGGAACACGGGCGTTGCTGCTGCAAGACCTGCCTGAAGCGGCGGAGAGGCGGATGGACGTGATCAGGCTCGGCTATCCGGACACCGCACTGCACGAGGCCAGTGCGGCCGCGGTCGCGCGGGTGCTGGAGGCGCACGAGCTCGAGGTCGAGTACGTGCCGGCGCCACCGGATGCGGATGCGGTCGGCGACGAGATCGACCTGTTCGCCGCCGCCTGGCTGCCGCGCACCGACGCCGCCCTGCTCGCCTCCGGCCGGATGCGGCCGCTCGGGGAGCTCTAC
>CAXTOE010000513.1:1610-2209 GCA_964245685.1 uncultured Acetobacteraceae bacterium
GCTGTGGAGCGTCGCCGGCGGCGACGCCCGCAGCATCGCCGACCTCGCGGCGAGCCGGCACTTCGAGCGCAGGATCCTGGTGCCGGCCGGTCCGATCGCGCGGGCGGCGCCGCAGGTGATCGCCGCCTATCGCCTGGACCAGGCCGGCTACTTCGTCGAGACGGTGTCCGAGCACGAGGCGTTCGCCTGGGCGCAGGTAGCCGGGTCCGGACGAGTGGTGCCGATGTGCCGGCCGCACGCGCTGCTGCACGCATCCGCACTGCGTCCGCTCGAGGATCCGCTGGGTGCGCTCGGGCCGGAGCAGCAGGCGAGCCTGCTGATCCGGTTGGACCTTCAGGAGACGCTCGATTCCGACCTGACCGACGAGCTGGAGGCGCTGACGCTGGGCAACCGGGTGGTCAGCGCGATGGCGCACGCGATGCGCATCGAGGCGATGAGCGCCGAGCAGGCTGCCGACGCCTGGCAGCGCGGCAAGCTCACGCCGCGTGGCTGACCACGCCGACCAGCTGCTCGCGGCGCAGTACGAGGCCTATCCCTACCCGGCGCGCGATCCGCGCGAGGAGGCGAGCCGCCTGGTCGTCGGCAGCCCGAGCGTGGGC
>CAXTOE010000514.1:0-2198 GCA_964245685.1 uncultured Acetobacteraceae bacterium
CCTGCCAGATCGCCACCGCCTTGGTCGGAAAGCAGCGGTTCGAGAAGCTGATCACGACCGGGGCACCGGGCCGCAGCACGCGCGCGAGCTCGCGGAACACCGAGACCGGTCGCTGCAGGTACTGCACCGAGACGCAGAGGCAGGCGGCGTCGAGGCAATGGTCGGCGAGCTTCAGCGAGGGATCCTGGTTGAGATCCTGGACGAAGTGGTCGTCCAGCCGCGGATTGGCGGCGAGCTCGTCGGCGTTCATGCCGTGGCCGATCACGCGCTCGAACGACATCTCCTCGGGCAGATGGCTGACCCAGCTGCTCATCAGGTCCAGGATGACGCCGCCTTCCGGCAGCACGGTGCGGTAGAGTGCCGTGACCGCGGCGATGGCGCCGTCGTCGATGTGGGTGAGGAAGCGGGGTGCCGCGTAGAACAGGGCGTCCGGAGCCGGATCCGCCTTGTCGAAGGCATGCGCGTGGAAGCCGTCGAGATCGCCCTGCATCAGGCTGCCGTGGCGGCGTCGAGCCTCGCATCGATCGCTTCGCGCGCGCTCAGCACGGCCGCCTTGAAAGACCCGCGCAAACCGCTGCCGCCCGAGATGCCGCTCTCGGACGCGCCGTCCAGGTGGATGGTCCAGTGGCGGTGGCCGTCCTGCTCGGGACCGATCACGTAGCGCACCTCCCGGTAGAGCAGCGTCTGTTCCATGCCATCCTTTCGAGGAGGATCCGGAGCGCCGCGTGGTTCCGCGGCGGCAGGTTCCGCCGGCCGAGACATAAGGTTCGTCCGGGCCATCCACAACATGGGCGCCATCCACAATGCGGCGCGCCCGGCGCGTCTTGCCAATTCGGCGCATTCCGGGTGACCTGTGGCCTCCCTTCGCGACCGGATGCCGAATGCCCGCATCGACCGTCACCGCCTATGCTCAGACCGCGAGGCAGCCGAGCCGGACGCAGTCCTTCTCGGTCGTGCTGCTGATCGAGCTGTGGGAGCGCTTCGGCTATTACGGCATGCAGGCGATCCTGCTGCTGTTCATGGTGCAGCAGCTCGGCTTCCCGGACAGCCGGGCGAACCTGCTCTGGGGCGCGTTCGGGGCGCTGACCTATGCCGCACCAGCGGTCGGCGGCTGGATCGGCGACCAGGTGCTGGGCTCGCGACGCACCATGCTGCTGGGCGCGGTCACGCTGGCGCTGGGCTACCTGTTCATGTCCCTGCCGGTGCAGGGGACGCTGCTGCTCTACCTGGCGATGGGCACGATCACCATCGGCAACGGCCTGTTCAAGCCGAACGCTGCCAACATGGTGCGCCGGATCTACGAGGGTGACGACGCCAAGCTCGATGGCGCGTTCACCATCTACTACATGGCGGTCAATGTCGGCTCGACCGTCTCGCTGCTGCTCTGTCCCTGGCTGAAGGACAGCTATGGCTGGCACGCCGCGTTCTCGGTGTGCTGCGCCGGCCTCGTGATCGGGCTCGTCAACTACGCGCTGATGCATCGCCGGGTCGACCATATCGGCTCGGCGCCGGACGCGCAGCGGCTGCGGCTCGGACGCGTGGCGCCGGTGCTCGCCGGCGTGCTGGCGGCGATCGCGCTGGTCAGCTTCGTGCTGCAGCATCCGGCCCTGGCGCGCGACTGCGTCTGGCTGGCCGCCGCCATCGTCGCAGCCGTGTGGCTGAGGACGTTCCTTCGCAGCACCCGCGACGAGCGGCCAGGCCTGCTGCTGATGTACCTGCTCACGCTCGAGGTGATGCTGTTCTTCATCTTCTACCAGCAGATGTCGACCTCGCTGACCCTGTTCGCGCTGCGCAACGTCAGGCTCGACTTCGCGGTGGCCGGCGTCAGGCTGTTTCGCTGGTCCCCGGGCCAGTTCCAGGCGCTGAACGCGATCTGGATCATGATCGCGAGCCCGCCGCTGGCCTGGCTGTACAACCGGCTCGGCGCGTCGGGGCGCGATTTCTCGATCTCCGGCAAGTTCCTGCTCGGCTTCGCCTGCGTCGCCGGCGGCTTCCTGGTCTGGTGGCTGTCCTGCAGCTTCAGCCCGACGCCGCTGGTCTCATCATGGGTGATGGTGTGGGGCTATGGCCTGTTGTCGCTCGGCGAGCTGCTGATCAGCGGGCTCGGTCTCGCCGTCGTGTCGCGCTACGTGCCGGCCCGGATGAGCGCCTTCATGATGGGGGCCTACTTCCTCGGCATCGGTGTAGCACTCTATGTC
>CAXTOE010000515.1:0-2197 GCA_964245685.1 uncultured Acetobacteraceae bacterium
GGCCACGATCGTCCGGCTTGCGGCCGCGACCGCGTGGCTCGGGCTTGGCGCCGCGTCCGCGGCGACCGCGCGCGTCTTCCGCCCACTCGACGGAGTCGATGCCGTCGACGCCGATGCGCGGGATCACGTGTCCGGTCAGCTTCTCGATCGCCTCGACGAACATCCGGTCGTAGGGGCTGGCGATGCCCAGCGCGTGGCCGGTGCGCCCGGCGCGGCCGGTGCGGCCGATGCGGTGCACGTAGTCCTCGGCATGGATCGGCACGTCGAAATTGAACACGTGGCTGAGGCCGCCGATATCGATGCCGCGCGCCGCGACGTCGGAGCAGACCAGCAGCTGCAGCTCGCCCGCCTTGAACTTCTCCAACGTCGCGAAGCGCACCGGCTGCGGCAGGTCGCCGTGCAGCGCACCGGCGGAGAAGCCGTGCTTGCGCAGCGACTTGTGCAGGATGTCAACGTCGCGCTTGCGGTTGCAGAAGATCAGCGCGTTCTGCACGTCCTCGGCACGCAGCAGGCGGCGCAGCGCGCGGCGCTTGTCGATCTCCGGCACCACGGCGAGGCCCTCCTCGATGGTGGGCGCCACCGAGGCCGCGCGGCTGACCGTGATCTCCTTGGGGTTCTTCAGGAACATGTCCGACAGGCGGCGTATCTCGGGCGCCATCGTCGCCGAGAAGAACAGCGTCTGCCGGTTGGGCGAGAGCAGCGAGACGATCCTCTCCACGTCGGGGATGAAGCCCATGTCCAGCATGCGGTCGGCTTCGTCGATCACCAGGATGCTGGTCTGGGTCAGCAGCAGCCCGCCGCGCTCGAACAGGTCGAGCAGCCGGCCCGGGGTCGCGATCAGCACGTCGACGCCGCGGTTGAGCGCCTCCTTCTGCTCGGACATGCTCTCGCCGCCGATCAGCAGCGCGTGGTTGAGCTTGAGGTACTTGCCGTAGAGCAGGAAGTTCTCGGCGACCTGCAGCGCCAGCTCCCGCGTCGGCTCCAGGATCAGCGAGCGCGGCATGCGCGCCCGCGCCCGCGACCCGGACAGGATGTCGAGCAGCGGCAGGGTGAAGCCCGCGGTCTTGCCGGTGCCGGTCTGCGCCACCCCCATCACGTCGCGCCCGGCCAGCACCACCGGGATCGCCTGCGCCTGGATCGGCGTCGGGTGCAGGTAGCCCATGTCGGCGATGGCGCGCTGGATCGGCTCGGAGAGGCCGAGCTCGGAGAACAGCGGCAGCTCGGGCGCGGCCGCGGCCTCGCGCGCGCTGCCGGCCTCGATGGACACCGGGATCGTCTCGGGCGCGACCGGCGCATCCGTCAGCACGGCCTGATCCAGGGCGGCCTGATGAAGAGTATCGGAGCCCTGCGGGGGCATCCCGTCCGGCTCGGCGGTATCGGTGTCGTTCAAAATTCTCTCGGGCTGGTCAGGGTTGCGAGGCCGTAGCCTGTCGCCGAACGGCGGCGTCTGGCCCATGCGTCGCGACCGGCGCGCGGGGAGCCGCTCATGCGGCGTCCGGCTGCGTAGCCGTATCCTCATAATGCCGCGACAAGTCAAGAGAATGCGGCAGCCGGCCGGCGGTCCGACAGCCGCCGGAACCAAGCGGAGGGGTTTCCGTTGCTGCTGCGGCGTCGACGATCGGGCGGCACAGCGGGAAGCGGGAGGAGAGTGCCGCGTGGTCTACACCCCCTTGGCGATCGAAGAGTACGGGCTCATCGGCGACTGCAGCAGCTGCGCCCTGGTCGGGCGCAACGGCTCGATCGACTGGTTGTGCTGGCCGCGCTTCGACAGCGGCGCCTGCCTCGCCGCCCTGGTCGGCAGCGAGGAGAACGGGCGCTGGCTGCTGGCTCCCGACGACGCGGCACAGGCGACGCGCTGCTACCGCGACGGCGGGATGGTCCTGCAGACGCTGTTCACGACGCAGGCCGGCGTCGTCGCCGTCACCGACTTCATGCCGATCAACAGCCCCGTGCCGAGCATCGTGCGGATCGTGGAGGGGCGGCGCGGCCGTGTCGAGATGACCAGCAAGCTGCTGCTGCGCTTCGACTACGGCAACTCGATCCCCTGGGTGACACGGCTGCCGGACACGGCGGCCCGTGGGGAGGCAGGCGTCGTCGCCGTGGCCGGGCCGCACCTGGTGTGCCTGCGCACGGTCGTGCCGCTCGAGGGCGAGGCTATGGCCACCGTCGGCCGCTTCGCCGTGTCGGAGGGCGCGCG
>CAXTOE010000516.1:0-2197 GCA_964245685.1 uncultured Acetobacteraceae bacterium
CGGCGAAGCATCGCTGGCGGATCGTCGCGGGTTCTGATCCAGTGGCGCCGCCGCTGCGCCGGAAGCGCGGCCGCCGGAGGCCGCCGATGCGCCGGGTCCTGATCGCCTCGCTTCTCGTGGCCTGCATGTCGCTCTGCACGCCGCCCTGCGCCCGCGCCCAGCCGGCGCCCGCCGAGCAGGCCGCGATCCGCGGCGTGATCACCGCGCAGATCGAGGCGCTGCGGCGCGACGACGGCGCCGCCGCCCTGGCGCTCGCCGCGCCCGCGATACGGGCCAGGTTCGGCGACGTGCCGCACTTCCTGGCGATGGTGCATGCCGGCTACGCGGTGATCGTGCGCCCGCGATCCTTCAGCTTCGGCAGCCTCGCGGCCGGGCGCGACGGCATGCTGACGCAGAAGGTCGAGCTGATCGGCGCGGACGGGCAGGCGGCACTCGCGCTGTACGACATGGAGCACGAGCCGGACGGCAGCTGGCGCATCGCCGGCTGCAGCCTGATCCGGAGCGAGCGCCTGGAGATCTGAGCCGGCCGCTCAGCGCCCGACCTTGGCGAACTTCAGCACGAAGTTGTCCGCCTCGCCGATCGCCTGGTACTTGGTGCGGTCGAGCTGGCCCAGCGCCAGGGTGGGCGGCAGCGTCCACACGCCCTTCGGCCAGTCGGCGGTGTCGCGCGGGTTGGCGTTCACCTCCGACGTCGCGACCAGCCTGAACCCGGCATGCTCGATCAGCGTCTCGGCGTAGTCCTGGCGCACGTAGCCGCTCGCGGCCTTCGGGTCCTGCGGCGTGCGGGTGCTGCCGCGATGGTCCTCGATGCCGAGGATGCCGCCCGGCTTCAGGGCGCGCCGGATCGAGGCCAGCATCGTCTCGGCGTCGCCGGCGGCCATCCAGTTGTGCAGGTTGCGGAAGGTCAGCACGAGATCGGCACTGCCGGCTGGTGCCAGGTCGGGATGGCGCGCGCCGAACACCGTCAGCCTGACGTGGCCGTAGACGTCGGGGTGCGCGGCCAGCATCTGCCGGAACGCCGGCGACAGCGCGAAGTGGCTCTCGGTCCGGTCGCCGTCCGGCGCGCCGAACGCCGCATAGTAGGTGCCGTGGTCGTGCAGCAGCGGCGCCAGGATCTCCGTCCAGTAGCCGCCGCCCGGCCAGATCTCGACCACGGTCGAGTGCGGCGTCACGCCGAAGAACGAGAGTTCCTGCGCCGGGTGGCGCGCGCCGTCTCGCGCGACGAACTTGCCGCTGCGCGTCGGCGCTTCGAGCGCGTGCTGCAGCGGCGGCTCGACTGCCACGGCGGCGAGCGGGAGCAGCGGCGCCATCACGCATCCGACGAGTATCAGCTTGCGCATCTTGTTGTCCCTGAAGTGTCGCCCGTGATGTAGCGGCATCACAGCAGCCGGACCAGCGTGTCGTATTCGGCGATGCTCAGCGTCTCGGCGCGCCGGCTGGCGTCGATGCCGGCGCGCGACAGCAGCGCCTCGCCGCCGAGTGCGCGCAGGGCGCCGCGCAGCATCTTGCGTCGCTGCCCGAATGCCGCCGCGGTCAGCCGCTCCATGTCGGCGAACAGCGCGGCCGGCGGCTGCTCGGCGCGCGGCACCAGCCCGACCACCGCGGAGAACACCTTCGGCGGCGGCCAGAAGGCCGCCGGCGGCAGGCGCATCAGCATGGCGGTGCTGCAGCACCACTGCGCCAGCACCGACAGCCGGCCGTAGCCCTCGGTGTCCGGTGCGGCGCAGATGCGCGCGGCGACCTCCATCTGGAACATCAGCGTCATGCGCTCCCAGCACGCCGCCTGGCGCAGCCAGCCGACCAGCAGCGGGGGCGCGACGTTGTAGGGCAGGTTCGCGACGATCTGGCGCGGCGGCTCGCAGCAGGCCGAGAGGTCGCGCCCCACCGCGTCGGCCTCGATGATCCGCAGCCGTCCGAGATGCGCCTCCTGCAGCGCCGCGAGGGCCGCGATCGCGCGGCGGTCGAGCTCGACCGCGATCACGCGGCCGGCGCGGCCGTCCAGCAGCGCGCGTGTCAGGCCTCCCGGCCCGGGACCGACCTCGACCACCTCGCGGCCCTCGAGGTCGCCGGCGAGGGCGGCGATGCGCGCCGTCAGGTTGAGGTCGAGCAGGAAGTGCTGGCCGAGCGACCGGCGCGCGTCCATCCCGTGCCGCGCGATGGTATCCCGGATCGAGCCGAGGCCAGCCGGCCCCCGCGC
>CAXTOE010000517.1:0-2195 GCA_964245685.1 uncultured Acetobacteraceae bacterium
GCATGGCTTCGGACAGCGCCCCGCCGAGGCGCAGCGGCTCGATGCCGCGTGCCAGCCCGGTGCGGTCGTCGGTCTCCACCAGCACCCCGCTCAGGCTCGCCTCTCCCTCCGCCGGCGCCAGCCGCTCGCCGGGCATCTTGCGGACGAAGCGGGCGACCGCCGCCTCCTTGCCCATGCCGATGACGCTGTCGTAGTCGCCGCACATGCCGGCGTCGCTCATGAACGCGGTGCCGCCGGGCAGCACGCGGTGGTCCGCGGTGGGGGTATGGGTGTGTGTGCCCACCACCAGGGAGACCCGCCCGTCGACCGAATGCGCGAACGCCGTCTTCTCGCTGGTCGCCTCGGCGTGGAAGTCGAGCACCGCGGCCTGGATCGTGACGCCGAGGCGATGGCGCGACAGCAGCTCGGCGGTGGCGCGGAACGGGTCGTCCATCGCGTCCATGAACAGCCGGCCCATGACGTTGACCACCAGCGCGCGTCGTCCGTCGGCTAGGCTGACCACGACGCTGCCGGCACCCGGGGTGCCGGGCGGGAAGTTGATCGGGCGTATGATGCGTGGCGCCTGGCTGATGTGGCCGATCAGCTCCTTGCGGTCCCAGGCGTGGTTGCCGAGCGTGATCACGTCGGCACCGGCGGCGAACAGGCTGTCGGCCATCGCCGGCGCCAGGCCGAAGCCGTGGCTGGCGTTCTCGCCGTTGACCACGACGAGGTCGAGCCGAAGCTGCGGGCGGAGCTCCGGCAGGGCGGCCTCGACGCGCTCGCGTCCGGCGCGTCCGACGATGTCGCCCAGGAACAGGATTCGGGCGCACCTCTCGCGTTGTCCCGCACCCGCCTCGGTCACGATCGCGGGCAGCTTCAGGTCGAACGGGCCGCGCGGCACCGCGTCGACCCGCTGGAAGCCGAACCCGTAGCCGACCGCGCGCGCCCGCGGCAATGCGGGCAGGGTGCGGTCGTAGTAGCCGCCGCCATAGCCGAGGCGGTAGCCCTGGGCGTCAAAGGCGAGCAGCGGCACGAAAACCAGGTCGGGCACGTCCACGACGCCGTCGGGATGGCGGGTGCCGAAGCGTCCGGGAAGCATCGCGCAGCCGGGGCGCCAGCGGCGGAACAGCAGCGCCTGCCCGGGCGGCGGCGTCTGCGGCAGCAGCACGCGCTGCCCGCGCGCATGCAGGGCGTGCCAGAGCGGACGCAGGTCCGGCTCTCCCGGCAGCGGCCAGATCCCGGCGACGACCTCGTCGGGTCCGATGGGCACCACGGCGCGGATCGAGGCGATCAGGGCGGTAGCGTCGCCGTCGGGACGGCGCGCAACCATCGCCTGCCGCAGCACGCGCTTGGCGTCGCGGATCGCCTCGGAGTCACCGGAGAGACCGCTCATCGGCAGGAGTGCGGAGCCGCCATGGCCGTTGGACTGTCGACCTCCCGGAACCCGCTTGTGCAGGTGGGCGCCGGGTAATGCGACCAATGGCCGCAACAGTGCCAGCTCCCGAGGAAGTGCTTATCGGCCCAGGGGTTGAATTGCCTCACGAACCGGGCAGCCCCGCGATATCCATTTAGTCATGCTCGAGCGCCGCCGCAATGGCTTCCGCGCGCTCCGCGAGGTTGATCATCTGACGCTCGCGCCACGCCACCTGCGCGCGCACCGCTTCCGCCTCCTCGATCATCGCCGCGGTCGCCGGCGGCATGCGGTTGGCGGAGAGGTCGTACAGCTCGTCGGCCATCAGCAGCGCGGTCAGCGCCAGCAGCCGCGCCTCGCCGCTCTGGCCGCCGATCGCGCGCACCCGCTCGACGCGGCGATCGACCTGGGCCGCCATCGACTGCAGGTGTGCCTCCTGTCCGTCCTCGCAGCCGACCACGTAGGCGTAGCCGTTGATGCGGATCGTCACCTGCGCCATCGCCGGCTCCCTTGGCACGCACGTTTCAGGGGCAGGATCCTAGACCCCGCCATCGGCCGCCGGTGGCGGATCGTCGGGCATGCCGTCGAGCATGGCGCGCAGCCGCAGGATCAGCGCGTCCAGGCTCGCCGCGATCACCGGCAGCGCGGCGCCGGCAGGTGCAGGGCCGGCAGGTGCAGGGCCGGGCCTCGTCGCCGCCGCGATCTCGGCCGCGGCCTCGCGTCGCTCCAGGCCCACGGCGATACGGTGCAGCGCGGCCGCCAGCCGCTCGGCCGGGTCCTGTTCCTGCGCGCCCGGGTACTCAGA
>CAXTOE010000518.1:0-2183 GCA_964245685.1 uncultured Acetobacteraceae bacterium
GCGCTGGGCTGGCCGGCGCTCACCCTGACGCCGGAGGGAGGCTTGGAGATCGCCGCCACCTGCCGCCTGGCGGAGCTGGAGGCGTTCGAGGCACCGCCGGAGTGGCCCGCGGCCGGGCTGTTCGGACCCTGCGGCAACGCGCTGTGGGGCTCGTTCAAGATCCGCGAGGCTGCCACCGTCGGCGGCAATCTCTGCCTCGCCCTGCCGGCGGCGCCGATGGCGGCGCTGACCGCGGCACTCGACGGCGAGTGCGTGATCTGGACGCCGGGCGGCGGCGAGCGCCGCCTCGATGCCGCCCGGTTCGTCGCCGATGCCGGGTGCAACGCCCTGCGACCGGGCGAGCTGCTGCGTGCGATCCGTCTGCCGGAGGCGGCACTGCGTCGGCGCTGCGCCTTCCGACAGGCCTCCCTCACTCGCTTCGGTCGTTCGGCAGCGCTCGTGATCGGCACGCGGGATGCCGAGGATGGTCGCATCCGCCTGACCATCACCGCCGCGGTGCGCCGGCCGGTCTGCCTGGAGTTCCAGGAAGCGCCCTCCGCCGAGGCGCTCTCCGCACGCCTCTCCGACGTGCTGACCGACGACCGCTTGCACGACGACGTGCACGGCGCGCCGGACTGGAAGCGTCACATGGCCCGACGCATCGCCGAGGAGATCAGGCGCGAGCTCGTCGCATGAGGTTCACGCTGAACGGCGCCGCCTGCGAGGCCGCAGAGGCTCCGGGGCAGTGCCTGCGCACCCTGCTGCGGTCGCTCGACTGCTTCGGCGTCAAGAAGGGCTGCGACAGCGGCGATTGCGGCGCCTGCACGGTGCTGCTCGACGGCCAGGCGCTGCATTCCTGCCTGATCCCTGCCTTCCGCGTCGCGGGACGCGCCGTCACCACGATCGAAGGGCTGCCCCTGGCGGGGCAGCTGCACCCGGTGCAGCGGGATTTTCTCGCCGCCGGTGCCTTCCAGTGCGGTTTCTGCACGCCGGGCATGATCATGACCGTGTCCTGCCTGGGTGCCGCGCAGCGCGCGGATCCCGGGCAGGCGCTGAAGGGCAATATCTGCCGCTGCACCGGCTACCGCAGCATCGAGGACGCGGTGCAGGGCCGCGCGACGCCGCCTCCGGTCGTCGCCCACGAGGTGCCGTGGGGACGCAACTCCCCCGCACCGGCCGGCGAGGGGGGGGTGCGGGGACGGGCGGGCTACGCTCTCGACGCGCCGCCCGACGGGATGCTGCATTGCCGCCTGCTGCGTGCGCCGCACGCGCACGCCCGCATCCTGCGCATCGACCGCGCGGCCGCACTGGCGGTCCCCGGCGTGCGCTGCATCCTGACCCACGAGGACGTGCCGGAGCACCGCTTTTCCACCGCGCGGCACGAGAACCCGCACGACGACCCCGCCGACACGCGCGTGCTCGACGACGTCGTGCGCCATGTCGGACAGCGCGTGGCCGCGGTGGTCGCCTCGAGCGAGGCGGCGGCGGTGCGCGGCTGCGCGGCGCTCGTGGTCGCGTACGAGATCCTGCCCATGCTGCGTGACCCGGAGGCGGCAGCCGATCCGCGGGCGCTGCCGCTGCACGAGGGCGGCAACGTCGTCGCCGAGCTGCATGGCGGCATCGGCGACGCGCAGGCGGCACTGGCCGCCTCGGCGGTGACGATCGACGCCACCTACAGGTCGCAGCGCGTGCAGCACGCGCATCTGGAGACGCACGCCGCGGTGGCCTGGACCGATCCGGACGGCGTGCTGACCGTGCGATCGAGCACGCAGGTTCCGTTCCTGACCCGTGACGCGCTGTGCCGCCTGCTGGAGCTGCCCCGCGCGCGTGTCCGCGTGCTGTGCGAGCGGGTCGGCGGCGGCTTCGGCGGCAAGCAGGAGATGCTGGTCGAGGACGTCGCGGCGCTGGCGGCGCTGCACACGGGGCGGCCGGTGAAGCTCGAGCTGACGCGCGAGGAGCAGTTCACCGCCGCCACCACGCGCCACCCGATGCGCGTCCGCGTCCGGCTGGGCGCCTCGCGCGACGGTCGGCTGACGGCGATGCTGATGGACGTGCTGTCCGACACCGGCGCCTACGGCAATCACGGGCCGGGCGTGCTGTTCCACGGCTGCGGCGAGGCGGTCTCGGTCTATGCCTGCGCTGTCAAATTTATCGACGGCGTCGCGGTCTACACCAACACCCCGCCCGCCGGCGCCTTCCGGGGC
>CAXTOE010000519.1:0-2178 GCA_964245685.1 uncultured Acetobacteraceae bacterium
CCGCGTCCGTCCCGTAAAGGGCGTCGTACAGGCTGCCCCAGCGCGCGTTGGCGGCGTTCAGCGCGTAGCGGGCGTTGGTCACCGGCACCACCAGCTGCGGACCCGCCAGCCGCGCGATCTCGTCGTCGACGTCGCGGGTCTCGACGCCGAACGGTGACGGCTCCGCCACCAGGTAGCCGATGCCGCGCAGGAAGCGGAGCTGTGCGGCCGGGTCCGGCGCCTCGCCGGCCTGCGCCAGGTGGTAGCGGTCGATCTCGTCCTGCAACCGGTCGCGCTCGGCCAGCAGCGCGCGCAGACGCGGTCCCAGCTCGTCGAGCAGGCCGGAGAAGCCGGCCCAGAACCGGTCGGCCGTCAGGCCGGTGCCGGGCAGCGCCTCGTCGGCGACGAACTCGGCCAGCGTGCGGGCCACCCGCAGGCCGGCCAGCCCCACGTCGTTACCGGCCGTGCGCGCTGAGCCATCCATGTTCATGTTCCGACGGAGTTGAGGGGAGCGAGCTTGATCCGTCAGGCCGGGACCAGGAAGCCCCGGATCCTCGGTCTCAGATGACGGATTCGTGCGCGTCCCGGAACTGCTCGGTCTCGGTGCTGCCGCCCATCGCGGTGGTGGACGACGTGCCGCCGCTCGCGGCGGTGGCCACCGCGTCGAACCAGCCGGTGCCGACCTCGCGCTGGTGCCGTGTGGCGGTGTAGCCCTCGATCTCGGCGGCGAACTCTGCCTGCTGCAGCTCCGAGTAGGCGGCCATGCCGCGCTCGGCATAGCCGCGGGCGAGCTTGAACATCGAGTAGTTCAGCGCGTGGAAGCCGGCCAGGGTCACGAACTGGAACTTGTAGCCCATGGCGCCGATCGCGCGCTGGTAGTCGGCGATCTGGTGCTCCGACAGCTTCCTGCGCCAGTTGAACGAGGGCGAGCAGTTGTAGGCCAGCATCTTGCCGGGGAACTGCCCGCGGATCGCGTCCGCGAAGCGCTCCGCCTCCGCGAGGTTCGGCTCGCTGGTCTCCCACCAGAGCAGGTCGGCGTAGGGCGCGTAGGCCAGGCTGCGGGTGATCGCGTACTCGACGCCCTGGCCCTGTCGGATCCGGAAGAAGCCCTCCGCGGTGCGCTCGCCGCTGAGGAATGGCCGGTCGCGCTCGTCGACATCGGTGGTGAGAAGCTGTGCGGCGTGGCTGTCGGTGCGGCACAGCAGCACCGTCGGCACCCCCTCCACGTCGGCGGCCAGGCGTGCCGCGTTCAGCGTGCGGATATGCTGGCTGATCGGCACCAGCACCTTGCCGCCGAGGTGGCCGCACTTCTTCTCCGAGGCGAGCTGGTCCTCGAAATGCACGCCGGCGGCGCCCGCCTCGATCATCGCCCGCATCAGCTCGAAGGCGTTCAGCGCGCCGCCGAAGCCGGCCTCGGCGTCGGCGACGATCGGCGCCATCCAATGCTGTCCGACGTCGCCCTCGAGGCAGGCGATCTGGTCGGCGCGGCGCAGCGCGTTGTTGATGCGGCGCACCACCATCGGCACCGAGTTGGCCGGATACAGCGACTGGTCGGGATACATCTCGCCGGCGAGGTTGGCGTCCGCCGCCACCTGCCAGCCGGACAGGTAGATTGCCTTGAGCCCGGCCTTGACCTGCTGCATCGCCTGGTTGCCGGTCAGCGCGCCGAGCGTGTGCACGTAGGGCTCGGTTCTGAGCAGGTGCCACAGGCGCTCCGCACCCTGCTCGGCCAGCGTATGGCGGATCCGGAAGGAGCCCGCGAGGCGCGCCACCTCCGCCTCGGTGAAGTCGCGGCGTACGCCGCTGAAACGGTCCGGATCGGCGGATGGGATCATGATCGACCTCGGCAGCGTGGGGCAGGCGGTTCCCTTACGCCGACGCCGAGGCTGGCGCAGGAGGAAAACCGGCACGGCCGCGGTAAAGCGGTGGCGGTCCTGACAAGGCTTCGACGCGATCTGTAAATCGTGTAAATCCCGGCGATGAACCGCCCGATGATCGGCCCCAGGATCGGCCAGGCGATCCGCCGCCTGCGCAAGGAACGCGGGCTGACCCAGGCCGGCCTGGCCGCCCGGCTCGGCATCTCGGCCAGCTACCTCAACCTGATCGAGCACGACGAGCGCAGCGTCACCGCGTCGCTGCTGATCAAGCTCACCCGTCTGCTCGACGTCGACGTGGAGGCGTTCGCGGGCGTCGAGCAGA
>CAXTOE010000520.1:0-2174 GCA_964245685.1 uncultured Acetobacteraceae bacterium
TCCCTGGTGCAAGATCCCCGGCCGACGACCCTCGCCGGAACCCGCCTGATGCCGGCCGGGCGCCTCGGCCCGGGCTGGCTGCTGCTGCGCGAGGCCGCATGCATCGGCGCATCGGTGGCCGCAGTGCCGGATGCGCTCTGGGACCGGCGGTTCCGGCTGCGCGCGGCGACGGCCGGGCTGCCGCCGGGGCTGACCATTGACGCGCTGGGCAGGGATGCGAGACGCGAACGGAGACGCGGCGAACTGCCCGCCGCGGTGCTCGCCGTGATGCCGACGCTGCGCACCTCGGATGGCGTCGCGATCCGGCAGTTGGGTGCCTTCAGCTTCGAGCCGACGCTGCCCGCGACCGAGCAGCCGGTTTTTTCGACGTGAGCTTTCCATGGTAACGATTTCGAGATGTATAGCATCCACGATAGGGGTGTGCGGTGATCGAAGGCATCCTATGTAGGTTCAAGCAACGGCATCGCTGCTTCGACCCGCTTGGCTCAGCCGTCGATGTGCCGGCAGAGGCGGTGTCAACAAGCCTACGCTGAAGGGCCCCATGCGAGTGGGGGATCACAGGATACGATGAGCAATTTCGGCAGGAACTTGGCGCTGTGGGTCATCATCGCGGTGATGCTCGTGCTGCTGTTCAACGTCTTTCAACCGGGCAGCGGTCAGCATGCCTCGCAACAGCTCGCCTACTCGGACTTCGTCGGTGATGTGAATGCCGGGCGCGTGCGCTCGGTCGTGATCCAGCAGCACAACGTCAACGGCACGCTGACCGACGGCACCAGCTTCGAGACCTATCTGCCGGAAGACCCCAACTTGGTCTCTCGCCTGACCGAGAAGGGCGTGGAGGTGGTGGCCAAGCCTGAGGACAGCGACGTCAACCCGCTGCTGCGCTACCTGCTGCAGTGGCTGCCGATGCTGCTGCTGATCGGCGCCTGGTTCTTCGTGATGCGTCAGATGCAGTCCGGCGGCGGACGCGCCATGGGCTTCGGCAAGTCGCGCGCCCGCATGCTGACCGAGAAGCAGGGCCGCATCACCTTCGACGACGTCGCCGGCATTGACGAGGCCAAGGGCGAGTTGCAGGAAGTCGTCGAGTTCCTCAAGGATCCGCAGAAGTTCCAGCGTCTGGGCGGCAAGATCCCCAAGGGCGTGCTGCTGATCGGACCGCCCGGCACCGGCAAGACGCTGCTGGCGCGCGCCATCGCCGGCGAGGCCAACGTGCCGTTCTTCACCATCTCCGGCTCCGACTTCGTCGAGATGTTCGTGGGCGTCGGCGCCTCTCGCGTGCGCGACATGTTCGAACAGGGCAAGAAGTCCGCACCCTGCATCATCTTCATCGACGAGATCGATGCGGTCGGCCGGCACCGCGGCGCCGGGCTCGGCGGCGGCAATGACGAGCGCGAGCAGACTCTGAACCAGATGCTGGTCGAGATGGACGGCTTCGAGAGCAACGAGGGCGTGATCTTGATCGCGGCGACCAACCGTCCCGACGTGCTCGATCCGGCGCTGCTGCGTCCCGGCCGCTTCGACCGCCAGGTGGTGGTACCGAACCCGGACGTGAACGGCCGCGAGAAGATCCTGCGCGTGCACATGCGCAAGGTGCCGCTGGCCAGCGACGTCGAGCCGAAGGTGATCGCGCGCGGCACGCCCGGCTTCTCCGGTGCCGATCTTGCCAACTTGGTCAACGAGGCGGCGCTGCTGGCGGCGCGTCTCGGCAAGCGCACGGTGGCGATGCTCGAGTTCGAGAACGCCAAGGACAAGGTGATGATGGGGGCGGAGCGCCGCTCTCTGGTAATGAGCGAGGAGGAGAAGCGCCTCACCGCCTATCACGAGGGTGGCCACGCGCTCTGCGCTCTCTACGAGCCCGAGAGCGATCCGCTGCACAAGGTCACGATCATCCCGCGCGGCCGCGCACTGGGCGTGACCTTCAGCCTGCCAGAGAACGACCGTCTGTCCGAGAGCCGCGCCTACCTCAAGGCGATGCTGGTCAAGATCATGGGCGGCCGCGTCGCCGAGGAGATCATCCTCGGCCCGGAGAAGGTCACCGGCGGTGCCTCGGGCGACATCAAGCAGGCGACGCGGGTCGCGCGCATGATGGTCACCGAGCTCGGCATGAGCGACAAGCTCGGCATGATCGCCTATGGCGACAACAGTCAGGAGGTGTTCCTCGGCCACTCGGTGAC
>CAXTOE010000521.1:0-2167 GCA_964245685.1 uncultured Acetobacteraceae bacterium
GGATTGGCGTGCAGCACCGCGCGCATCGGCCCGAGGGCTGCCGCGCGCGCCGCGTCCAGCGCGGACGCCGGCACGCCGGCCGCCCGGGCGACGCTCTCCAGCCAGGCGGCGGTGCCCTCGACGCCCACCGGGCCGGAGCCGACCACCGGCCGACCGGCGGCGCGGAACTCGCGCACGCTCGCGACATAGAACGGATGCACCGCGGCCGCGACGCCGCAGTCAAGCGCGCCGTACAGGTCGCGCCACTCGCGCGCCGGCGTCGACGGCGCGACGCCCAGCCCCATCGGTGCCAGCAGGCCGCCGATGCCGACCGGGTCGGCCGGGAACAGCTCGCCGATCAGCGCCACCGTCGGCATCGCGGCGGCGGCGCCACGCGGGCGTTGCACCGGTCCGGCCTCCGCCTCGGCGCGGGCGTAGCGCAGCATGGCGGCGGCCAGCACGTCCTTGGCCTCAGCGTGGGTGGGAACGCCGAAGCCGGGCACGTCGATGCCGATGATGCGCACGCCGTCGATCTCGCGCGGCAGCAGGTCGAGCGGCACGCCCGATGCGGTGGGCACGCAGAGATTGATCACCACCACGGCGTCGTACTGCTCCGGCTTCGCCGTCTCGCGCACCGCGTCGCGTATGTCCTCGAACAGCTGGCCGCGCACCAGGCTCTCGGAGTTGAACGGCACGTAGCCGACGCTGCGCCGCGCGCCGTAGAAGCGCGAGGTGAAGCTCAGGCCGTAGACGCAGCAGGCCGATCCGCACAGGATGGTCGCGGTGCGGCGCATGCGCAGCCCGACGCGCAGCGAGCCGAAGGCCGGGCACATCGACTGCGGCTGGTCGTGCGGGCCGCGCGGGTAGTCGGCGAGCAGCCGGTCGAGCCCAGCCTGCTTGCCGGCGGCGCGGGCCGCGGCCTGCATGGTCTCGCGGCCGCCGTGGCAGCCGGAGGATTGCGGCTCCGGAATGGTGCCTTCCATGTCCGCGCTGTCCATGCCTCCGGCATCCATCCTCAGGCGCCTTCGTATACGACTTCGAGGGAGGGCTTATCGGTGACGCCGGCGGTGCCGCACATGTCGGCGAGCGAGGCCGGCTCCAGCACCACGCCGCGTCCGACCGCGTCGCCCTTGAACAGGTTGAGCAGCCCGTCATGGTTCAGCGGACGCGGCCGCAGCGGCGGCGCTTCCGCGACCTGCACGCCGAGCGCTTCGAACAGCGGCGCCCAGGCGCTGCCCGGCTTGCCCACGATCTCGTAGTTGGCGCTCTTGCGGCGGATGTCGTCGTCGGCCGGGATCGCCGCCAGCACCGGGATGCCGACCGCCTCGGCGAAGGCCTGCGCCTCGCCGGTGCCGTCGTCCTTGTTGATCACCAGGCCGGCGACGCCGACATGGCCGCCGAGCTTGTTGAAATACTCCACCGCCGAGCAGACGTTGTTGGCGACGTAGAGCGACTGCAGGTCGTTCGAGCCGACCACGATCACCTTCTGGCACATGTCGCGGGCGATCGGCAGGCCGAAGCCGCCGCACACCACGTCGCCGAGGAAGTCGAGCAGCACGTAGTCGAAGCCCCAGTCGTGGAAGCCGAGCTTCTCGAGCAGCTCGAAGCCGTGGATGATGCCGCGCCCGCCGCAGCCGCGCCCGACCTCGGGCCCGCCCAGCTCCATCGCGAACACGCCGTCGCGCTTGAAGCAGACGTCGCCGATCTGCACCGCCTCGCCGGCCGCCTTCTTGCGCGACGAGGTCTCGATGATGGTGGGGCAGGAGCGCCCGCCGAACAGCAGCGACGTGGTGTCGCTCTTCGGGTCGCAGCCGATCAGCAGCACCCGCTTGCCGGCCTGCGCCATGCTGTAGGAGAGGTTGGCGAGGGTGAAGCTCTTGCCGATGCCGCCCTTGCCGTAGATCGCGACGATCTGGGTCTCCGGCCGGCCGGCCGCCGCGGCCTGGTTTTGCGACGCGTCCGGAACGATCGGGGTGTGCGCGTTCATGTCGCGTGGCTCCATTGCAGGATCATCTTCAGGCAGTCCGGATCGTCGAAGGCGGTGCGGTAGGCATCGGGCGCCCGCTCCGCCGGGCTGCGGTGGGTGATCAGCCCATCCAGCGACAGCGCGCCGTCATCGATCAGACGCCGCACCGCGACCAGATCCTCGGGCAGCCACTCGGCAGCGCAGCGTAGCCGTGCCTCGCGC
>CAXTOE010000522.1:0-2163 GCA_964245685.1 uncultured Acetobacteraceae bacterium
GAGGCCGGCAGGCACAGCCGCCCCAGCACGTCCTGCCACAGCGATGCGCCCGGCCGAGCCGCGCGCTCGATCCCGCCCCCGACCCCAACTCCGACCCCAACTCCGACATCGTATTTCCAGGCTTTCATGCCGCCATCTCGATGCGCAACACTGGTCCCCGTCGTCCGGGACGGCGACGGGTCGCATCTCCGACAGAGCAAGATCCATGCAGATAAGAACCGTTCTCAGTCCGACCGGGCCGACGCTGCGCGCCTTCCCGCCCGACGCGATGGCGGAGATGACCGCGCCCGACCGCACGCTGCTGCTGGTGATCGACGTCCAGGTCGATTTCGCCGCTGCCCACGGGGCGATGGGGCAGGTCGGTCTCGACCTCTCCGCCGTCGAGGCGGCGATCGAGCGCATCGAGCGGCTGATCGGTGCGGCGCGCGACCGCGGGGTCGCGGTCTGCTTCGCCCGGGTGGTGACCCGCCCGGAGACCGATCCGCGGGCGCTGCGGCTGCTGCACCGGCGCACCGGCCAGGACGCCTCTGCGGCGGCGATCTGCCGCGCCGGGACCGCGGGTGCCGACTATCATCGGGTGCGGCCGCAACCGGGCGATCTCGAGATCAGCAAGACGCTGTATTCCTGCTTCGTCGGCACCGGGCTGGAGGCGACGCTGCGCGGGCGCGGCATCGACACGCTGGTGGTCACCGGCATGACCACCGACTGCTGCGTCGACAGCACGGTCCGCGACGGCTTCCACCGCGACTTCAACCTGTTCGTGGTCGCCGATGCGTGTGCAGACTACGACCCGGCCGGGCACGCGGCGTCGCTCGACGCGCTGGGACGCAGCTTCGCGATACTGGTCGACAGCGACACCGTGATCGCGGGCTGGCGCCACCGCTAGCACCCGCGAAGCGGTGTCTGCATCCGCGGCGGATGCCGGCTAGGCTGCGGATCTGGCCAATCGACGGGCGCACTGGTGCAAGCGCTGGCGGCGTCGCGGTGTCATGCTCGGCAACGCCCGCAAGGGGAGACGTGCTATGAACGGCAGATGGGTGGTGCTCGCGGCACTCGCGCTCGCGTTCTTCTTCGTGACCGGAACCACCTTCACCTCGCTCGCGGTGGTGCTGTTCACCATGTGCGCCGACCTGCACTGGTCGCAGACCGAGGCCGGACTGAGCTTCTCGCTGCTGGGCCTCGCCTGCGGCCTGACCAGCCCGCTGCCGGCGTTGGCGATCCGCTGGATCGGCGCCCGCTGGACCGTCTCGGGCGGCGCGCTGGTGCTGGCGGCCGGGTTCGGGCTCGCCTCGCTGTCGCACGGCATCGGCGCCTTCTTCGCCGCCGTCTGCCTGATGGGGGCGGGCTTCAGCCTGCTGGCGCCGGTGCCGGGCATGTTCCTGCTGCCGCGCTGGTTCCCGGAGAATTCGCCGCGCATCATCGGCTTCTACTTCATGGGCGGTTCGGCCGGCGGCGTGCTGGGGCCGGTGCTGGTCCATGCCAGCGTCGCCTGGACCGGCAGCTGGCGGCTGCACTGGGCGCTGATGGCGGCTGCCGCGAGCCTGCTCGCGCTGTGCTGCGCCGTCCTGGTCCGCGACCGCAGCGAGAGCGCGCTGCGCGCCGAGACCGCCGGGCACCCGGTGGTAGGTGCCGCGACCGGCTGGACCACGCGGAGCGCCATGCTGACCCACCCGTTCCTGGCCGTCGCGTTCGCCATGCTGGTGGTGCAGACCGCGCTGACCGTGGTCAACAGCTCGCTGGTCGCGCACATGAGCCGCATCGGCGCCGCGGGTCCCGCCGCGGGTGCTGCCGCGGGCGCTCTCGGCATCGGGCTGGTGGCGCTCACCGGCACGCTGGCCAAGGGCGTCACCGGCGCCGTGGCGGAGCGCGTGCATCCGCTGCACATGCTGCTGGGCAGTCTGGTGCTGGGGGGTGCGGCGTTCCTGCTGTTCGGCCTGGCGCACGACGCGGGGCTGGTGTTCCTCGCGGCCGGGCTGTTCGGCGTCAGCTGGGGCGTCGCCTGGCTCAGCGCGCACCTGTTCCTGCTGCGCCGCTACGGCCGCATCGTCGCGCCCGACCTGGTGGCGCGCGCCACCACCATCACCACCGCCGCGGTGATCGGGCCGGTCGCGGCAGGCCGCATCGCCGACCGCACCGGCAGCTTCGCGCCGATCTTCCTGATCG
>CAXTOE010000523.1:0-2159 GCA_964245685.1 uncultured Acetobacteraceae bacterium
GATCGAGTCCCTGCGCGACGTCAGGCCGGCGACGGAGCCAGCCCTCTTCGAGCGCCGCTTCGAGACGCCACCCGGGCGGCAGGCGCAGGCGGACTTCGCCTTCTTGCGGGTGCCCTTCACCGACGAGCCCGGGCCGGAGCGCAACGTCTGGCTGTTCTCCTTGGTGCTCGGCCATAGCCGCATGATGGGGGGCCGCTTCGTCGCCCGGCAGGATCTGGCTGACCTGCTGCGCTGCCACGTCACCGCGTTCGAGGCGTTTGGTGGAGTGCCGGAGGAGATCCTCTATGACCGGATGAAAACCGCCGTGCTCGGCGAGGTCGACAAGGGCGGCATCGTCTACAACGACAAGCTGCTGGATCTCGCCGCCCACTACGGCACCATGCCCAAGGCCTGCCGACCCTACTGGGCCAAGACCAAGGGAAAGGTCGAGAGGCCGTTCCGCTACGTGCGCGAGGACTTCTTCCTAGCCCGCAGCTTCCGCGACCTCGACGACCTGAACCTGCAGTTCGGCCAGTGGCTCGACCAGGTCGCCAACCGCCGGTTGCACGGCACCACCGGGCGGATCGTGATCGAGCACTTCGCCGAGGAGCGATCGGCGCTGCGGCCGCTGCCGGCCGGCCCGTTCAACGCTGTGCTGGCCCTGGAGCGTAGCATCTCCCGCAAGGGCATGATCTCGGTCGGCGGCAACCTCTACTCCGTGCCCGACGGCACCCGCCGGCGCCCGGTGGAGGTCCAGCTGACCGCGTCGGAGGTCCACATCCTCGAGGACGGCCGGCTCATCGCCAGCCTCCCCGTCCTCGACGGGCGCGGCAAACGCCGCATCGCCGCCGGAGATCGCTGCCTGCCGCCGCCGCACAACAGCATCACGCCGCGTCAGGTGGCCGACGTCCCTGCGCCGCGGGTCGGCGGTACGGTGATCCCGCGGTCGTTGGCCATCTACGACACCATCGGCCGCAGGCTCGCCCAGCAGGAGCACCTGCGATGAGCGGCGGTGCGAGCTCCGCCTCAGAGCGGATCCGCCAGCACCTGGTCGGGCTCAGGATGCCGCGCTCGCTCGAGATGCTGGATCATGTCCAGCGCCAGCTCGAGCGCGGCGAGATCTCCACCGTGGATGCGATCGACATCCTGCTGGGTGAGGAGCTCAGCCTGCGCGAGGGCCGCCGGGTCAAGACCGCTCTCAAGATGGGACGCCTGCTGACCATCAAGATCCCGGCCGGCTTCGACTTCTCGTTCCAGCCCTCGCTCGACCGGGGCCGCATCATGGCCATCGCCCAACTCGACTTCGTCGACCGCCGCGAGGTCGTGCACTTCCTCGGCCAGCCCGGCTGCGGCAAGACCCACCTCGCGATCGCGCTGGCCGTGGAGGCAGTCCAGGCGGGACGCAGTGTCTACTTCACCACCCTGGCCGAACTGGTCGGCTCGCTCGCCAAGGCCGAGCCCGAGGGGACGCTGCGCGAGCGCATCGGGCTCCTGTGCCGGCCCCAGCTGCTGGTGGTGGATGAAATCGGATACCTGCCGGTCGCCTCGGACGGGGGGAACCTGTTTTTCCAGCTGGTCAACGCGCGCTACGAGCGCGGCGCCATGATCCTCACCTCGAACCGCGGCTTTGCCGAATGGGGCGAGGTGTTCGGCGACACCGTCGTCGCTACGGCACTCCTGGACCGGCTGCTCAACCACGCCATCGTCGTGCGTATCGAGGGCGCCAGCTACCGTCTCCGCCGCCACGCCGATCTGCTGCCCGAGGCGAAAACCTCATACCAGGCAGCGCCCACCACCGCACCCAAGCCCCGGCGCGGCCGACCGCCAAAGCTGCGGACACAAGACCTCCTCCCGGCCGCCCAATAGCCGCCAACTGGGGACTTTTCGTCCAGCACTTTTGGGGAAATCCGGAGCAGCATTGACACTGCACAGCAGATCCGACAGGTCTTCCAGACGGTCGGTGATGACGTGGACCACCTCGCCTTCCCGCTGCACCCGGCCGTGGCAGGCAATCATCCCGGCCGACAGCACCAGCCGGCGCTGCCTCTCGAAGCGGTCCGGCCACAGGATCAGGTTGGCGACCCCGGTCTCGTCCTCGATGGTGATGAACATCACGCCCTTTGCTGAGCCCGGCTTCTGCCGCACCAGCACGATGCCGGGCACGACCACCCGGCGGCCGT
>CAXTOE010000524.1:0-2158 GCA_964245685.1 uncultured Acetobacteraceae bacterium
CCCTGGAACTGACCGAACTCGCCGAGGCACGCGGCGCCGTGGGCGAGATCAAGCGGCGCGAGGGACAAGCGCTGCTGGCGGCGCTGCCGACGGACCCGTTCCTGGTGGCGCTCGACGAGGGCGGCGAGCGGCCGGGCAGCGTGGAGCTGGCGACGCTGCTGCAGGACTGGCTCGCCAAGTCGAGGCCGCTCTGCTTCGTCATCGGCGGCGCCGAGGGGTTGGACCAGGCCGTGCTGCGCCGGGCCGACCGCACGCTGTCGCTCGGGACGCTGACCTGGCCGCACATGCTGGCACGGGTGCTGCTTGCCGAGCAGCTCTACCGCGCGCGCTCGATCGCCGCCGGCCATCCGTATCATCGCGCCGGTCGACCTTGAGGCTGCCCTGGCGCAGCGACAGGCCTAGCGAAGGCTGCGGTTCGGCGCGTCGTCGTTGAGCAGCTCCGCGCTCGCCGCAGGCGCCTCGGCGACCTCCGCTTCGTCTCCGCGCACGTCGCCGACGCGCAGGTCGATCGGGGCGACGTCGCCGGTCAGCCGGGGTGCCGCCTCGCCGCGCGCGGTCACGATGCGGCCGCTGCGGTCGGCGCGCGGGTAGATGAAGCCGAAGGTCGGATAGATGCTGCCGAACGTGCCGGCATGGCCGATGGCGACGCGCACCGCGCTCCAGTCGTTGTTCTGCGACACGTCGATCACCGAGACGTCCCGGCTGATCCCGTTGGCGTGCCAGTGCGACTGGTCGATCTGGATGGTGCGGCTATCGACGACCTGCGTCACCACGGCGACGTGGCCGAGGCGCATGCGGCTGTTGGCACGGAAGTTCAGCACGCTGCCGACTTCCGGCGCCGTGCCGCGGGCGTAGATGCCCTCAGCGTTCTGCCACCAGTTCACCGCGTTGCCCGGCAACGCCACAGCGGAGGCGGTGCGCGCGAAGGCGACGCACTGGATCACTCGCAAGGCGGACGCGAGGTGGCTGTCATGGGCACGGTGATGGCGCGGTCCGGTCGCATGACCTGTCGCATGACCCTGGGGTCCGTGGAGGCTGAAGGCGGCTGTCAGGGCCACGATTGCGATGGTCGATCCCGTGAGCCTCATACGCCGCATCACCCACCGCCTCACTCTGTCGTGAAGCGCTGGTAGCAACGCGAATGCAACCCTGACAAGATGAAGACGCGGCTCTCAGCCGAGCCTGATTAAATAACACAAATCCGCCCATGCTCGTGAGATGGTTCTAGGAGATCTTTCCCATCACGAGCGTTCTTTCGCGACTCTACTCGCCAGATGAGAAGGAACCGCGATGAGTCGCGGCCCTGACCAGGCGACGCTGCCGTAAATTCGGCAACACGTTGCAAAAATGCAGCAGCGATCTTCGAGTGCCGCAGAGCAGAAAGCATCATTTCGTCGTGATCAACATGATCTCCACCAGCATCCGCGGATCCGCCAGCACCGCCTGCACGCAGGCTCGTGCAGGCGCCCCGCCGGTCGGCAGCCAGGCCGACCACAGCGCGTTCAGCGCCTCGCGATCGCCGATGTCCTTGAGCCAGATCTGCGCCTGCAGCAGACGTGTCTTGTCGGTGCCGTGCTCCTCCAGCAGGACGTCGAGCTGGTCCAGCACGTCGCGGGTCTGCGCCCTGACGTCGCCGTCCAGGTCGCGCGCCACCATGCCCTGGGTGAAGATGAAGCCGTGATATTCCACCGCCTTCGACAACACGGCGTTCGGCTCGGTGCGGATGATCTTGCTCATGACGTCGCTCTCTCCTGCGAAAGGCCGATTGGCTGGTCGAGGGTTGAAGCGTGGTCAACCGGCTCCGGCGATCCGGTGTGTCCGGCTCACAGGCGCGCGAACTGCGCCAGCCGCTCCGGAGTGTCGAAGTCCTCGAGCACGCCGGCATCCTCCACCGCCACCTCGCGCAGCTCGGCTGCATGGCGCGCCAGCAGCGGCCGGCCACCCTGGTCGCCCGACAGCATCAGCAACGCCTCGAACAGGGCGCTGCGCCACAGCACCGGGTTGCCGCGCCTGCCGTGCAGCGTCGGCACGCAGGCGAGCGCGTGCGCATCTTCGTCGATGGCGGCGATCAGCCGGTCCAGCGTCGCCGTCCGCCCCCGCGGCATGTCGCCGAGGCCGCCCAGGGCCGACGCTGCTCCGCCCTCACGGGCGAAGGCGC
>CAXTOE010000525.1:0-2156 GCA_964245685.1 uncultured Acetobacteraceae bacterium
CGGCGCCGGCGACGCCGGCTCCCGCGCGCTTGAACAGCGAGCGACGTTCTAGCCCGGTCGCAGCAGATCCTGCCATAAGGATGCTGTCCTGGGCGGTCTCGTTAAGCGACATGTAAGCTCTCCGGTTTGGACGTTCCTGTTACGCGCCAGAACGCGCCGGCAGATGCATGGACGCGCGTTAATTCAGCCATTCGAGCATCACCTGCGCGTGAGCCGGCGCCCCAGTGCTAGGCTCGGCAATTCAACGACGTAGTGCAGCAAGGTCGCGATGCCGACCGCGACCAGGAACGCCGCGACGAGGGCCGCCTCGTAGGACAGGCGCAGCCCGGACCAGCGTCCCAGCGTCAGCAGCTTGAGCACCGAGAAGCCGGCGATGAAGTGCACCAGGTAGAGCGGGTAGCTGATCGCCGCCAGCGCGTCCGGCAGCCATCGCGGACGGTCGAGGCGGCGCAGGGCGAACAGCAGCGCGAACAGCAGCAGCGCGTAGCCGTAGTTGTAGCACAGCGCCGCCGGCCGCACCTGCAGCGCGAATAGGGCGGCGAGTGCCGTGCCGCACCCGGTCAGTGCGGCGAGGCCGATGCGGCCACGGAGTCGCAGCTGGAACAGGGTGCCGACCAGCATCACCACGAGGTCGCTCGCATCCTGTCGCCGCAGCGCGGTGAGCGCGATCGCGGCGAGCAGGATGGTGAGCAGCGGCGCCCGCTTCACCAGGGAGTACAGCACCGCCATCAGCAGGTAGAACTCGAGCTCGATGCACAGCGTCCAGTTCACCAGGTCGATGCCGGGATCGCCGGTGATCTGGTGGATCAGCAGCAGGTTGGCGAGGATGGTGCGCCAGCCATAGGGAAAGCTCAGCTGCCAGATCGCGGCGTTGCCGCGCAGCAGGCACAGGCTGATCAGCGTCGCCGCCCAGTACGTCGGATAGATGCGCAGCAGCCGCGCCAGCAGGAAGCCGGCCCGGCCGTGCCGGTCGAGCGAGAACGGGATCACCAGCCCGCTGATCAGGAAGAACAGCGCGACCCCGAACGGCCCGGGCTGGAACCAGGGATCGGCGACCAGGGCGAACACCGGCGGCGGCGTGCCGGTCTGCACCGGCGTGCAGGTGGCGAGCGCGGCGAAATCCCGCGCGCCCCAGTACTGGCCGATCAGGTGGCTCGCCAGGACGCAGCAGGCGGCGAGGCCGCGCAGCTGGTTGGCGAACAAGATCCGCCCCGATCCGCTCGACGCCGACACCGATGCCGACGGAGCCGGGTTCGCCCTCATCGTCGCGATCGCGCCAGTCCCACCAGGAGTGCGATCAGGCGCGTGGCGATCGGCGGCCAGGCACGCTCCGCCATCCAGCCGGCGGCATCGCGCTGGGCGCGCCCGCGCCGCTCGTGGTCGCGCAGCACGGCATCGAGCGAGTCCGCGAGAGCGTCGGCGCCGTCGGCATCGACGCGGAGCACCGCCGCCTCCGCCTCATCGAACAGGGCGATGCGGCTGACCGCGACCGGCACCGAAGCGGTGAGCGCAGTGCGCAGGGCGGCGCTGGAGCCCTCCTTGGAGGGCCGGTAGGGCAGCACGATCAGGTCGCAGCCGGCGAGCAGGGCGAGCCCGTCCCCCTGCGGCAGGAAGGCGGTGTGGAACTGCACCGCGGCCCCCAGCGGTGCCGCGAGCCGGCGGGCCCTGGCGATCTCGTCGGCGGAGGCGACGGCGCCGTAGGCGGCATTGACCAGGCGCAGCTGCAGCCCGGGCCAGCGCTCGCGCAGGCGCACGCAGGCTTCGATCAGCGTGTCGATGCCCTTGCCGGGCAGGAAGAAGCCGGTGCTGCCGATCACCGGCGCGTCCGCCCGGCCGAGCGGCCGCGTCGGCCGCGCCGGCAGCGGGGCCGGCACGCCCTGGGGGAACAGCGCGACCTCGACCAGCCCGAGGCCGGTCAGCCGGTCCAGGTCGGCGAGCGTGTGCACGATCACGCGGTCGGCACGCGACAGGGCGACGCGCAGCGCGTCCCGCAGGTCCGGCGGCTGGTCGAGCAGGTCGCGGGTGTTGTGCAGCGTCACCGTGAGCACGCGGCCGAGCCCGACCACGCCGTCGATCAGGGTGAGCAGCGAGCGCCAGGAGATCAGGCCGGGCTGGTGCTGCACCATCACCGCGTGCGGGTCTGCGCGAGACAGGGC
>CAXTOE010000526.1:0-737 GCA_964245685.1 uncultured Acetobacteraceae bacterium
CTGCCTGCAGTGCGGCTTCTGCCGCGCCGGGCGGAGCAACCTGTGCCGCAACATGCGCTTCCTCGGCAGTGCCGCCCGCTCGCCGCACGTCCAGGGCGCGTTCAGCGAGAGCGTGATCGTGCGCGCCGACCAGTGTGTGGCGGTGCCTCCCGACATGCCCTATCCCGTCGCCGCTTGCGCCGAGCCGCTGGCGGTGGCGCTGCACGGGGTGCGTCGCGCGGGCGACGTCGCCGGCCGCCACGTGCTGATCACCGGCGCCGGGCCGATCGGGCTGCTCTGCCTGGCGGCCGCCCTTCACGCGGGTGCCGCCAGCTGTACCGTCACCGACCTGTTCGAGCCGCCGCTGCGCATCGCGCGCGAGATGGGGGCGGCCGAGACCATCGACGTGCGGGCCGAGCCCGAGCGTCTCGCGGCGTCGGCCGAGGCGCGCGGCGGATTCGAGGTGGCGCTGGAGGCCACCGGCGCCGCCGCCTCGATCGTCGGCATGCCGTCGCTGATGCGCGCCGGCGGGCGGATCGTCCAGCTCGGCATGCTGCCGCCGGGGGCGGTGCCGCTGCCGGTGAACCTGCTGATGGCGCGCGAGATCGACCTGGTGGGCTCGTTCCGTTTCCACGAGGAGTTCGCGCACGCCGTCGAGGCGCTGGCCTCCGGGCGCATCGACGTCGCCCCGATCCTGTCGCAGCGCTTCCCGCTGCACGAGGCGAACGCCGCCTTCGCGCTCGCCGGCGACCGGCAGC
>CAXTOE010000526.1:747-1810 GCA_964245685.1 uncultured Acetobacteraceae bacterium
AGGTGCAGCTGGACATCGGCTGAGCACGGCGCGCGATCGGGAGACACGGCATGCAGCGCGACCCGCCCTCGCCGGAACTGCTGCAGTTCGAGGCCGTCAGCAAGCGCTTCGGCGGCACGCTGGCGGTGGACGGCGTGTCGCTGGCGCTGCACGAGGGCGAGATCCTGGCCCTGCTGGGCGAGAACGGCGCCGGCAAATCGACGCTGATCAAGATGCTCGCCGGCATCCACACGCCTGATGCCGGCCGCATCCTGTTCCGCGGCGAGCCGTACCGGCACCTGCAGGCGCGCCGCGGCGGTCGCCAGCAGGTCGCCTTCATCCACCAGGATCTCGGCCTGATCGAGTGGATGACGGTGGCCGAGAACATCGCGCTGGGGGTCGGCTACCGGCGCCGCCGCGCGCTGATCTCCTGGTCGGATACGCGCGCGCAGGCACGCGAGGTGCTGCGCACGATGAGTGCCGACATCGACCCGGACGCGCGCATCATGCATCTCGGCCGCACCGAGCGCTCGCTGGTGGCGATCGGACGGGCGCTGGCGGCGCGGGCGGAGGTGCTGGTGCTGGACGAGCCCACCGCCAGCCTGCCGGCCGACGAGGTCGCGCGCCTGCTCGGCGTGCTGCGCGACCTCCGCCTCACCGGCATCGGCATGATCTACGTCTCGCACCGGCTCGACGAGGTGTTCCAGGTGGCCGACGAGGTCGCGGTGCTGCGCGACGGCCGACTGGTGGAGTGCAAGCGCACCGACCAGACCAGCCCGTCTGACCTCGTCACCATGATCGTCGGCCGTCCGCCGGAGCAGGTGTTCGTGCAGCCCGACGCCGCGGCGCGGGAGACCTGCCTCACCCTCGACGGGCTGGTGGTGGGCGATGCCGGACCGGTCAGCCTGACGCTGCGACGCGGCGAGATGGTCGGGCTGGTCGGGCTGCGCGGCGCGGGACAGGACGCGATCGGTCGGGCGCTGTTCGGCTGCCGGCAGGGCTCGTCCGGCGGCATGTGGCTGGAAGGCCAGCCGTACCGGCCGCTCTCGCCGGCCGCGGCGATGGCTCAGGGCGTCGGCCTGGT
>CAXTOE010000526.1:1820-2144 GCA_964245685.1 uncultured Acetobacteraceae bacterium
GTCGCGGCCGACCGGGTCGGCGAGAGCCTCGGCATGCCGCTCAGCGTGCGCGAGAACCTGTTCCTCAACCCCGGCGCCAGCGGCCACGGCGCGCTGACGTTCCGCTCGCCCGCCAGGGAGTCCGCCGACTGCCGCGCCGCAGGTGCCAGGATGAGCCTGCGTCCGAACGACCCGCTGCGGCCGGTGGAGACGCTGTCCGGCGGCAATCAGCAGAAGGTCGTGCTTGCCCGCTGGCTCGGGATCGCGACCCGGCTGCTGATCCTCGAGGAGCCGACCGCCGGGGTCGATGTCGGCGCCAAGGCCGAGATCTACGCCCTGCTGCGC
>CAXTOE010000527.1:0-720 GCA_964245685.1 uncultured Acetobacteraceae bacterium
TCCATGCGCAGGATCGCGCGACGCGCCGCCCGCGCGCCGTCCGGCCCGGTGGCGACCGCGCTGACCATGACGACGCTCTCGTCGGGCGGGGCACCGCTCAGCGGCGGCGGCGCGCCGAGCACCTCGGCGAGTGCGCGCAGCACCAGGGGATCGGCGGCGTTCGGATCGGGATCGTTGTCGCGGAACAGCGACAGGTGCGGCGTGAGGCAGCGGAGCAGGTCGGGCGTCATCCCCAGCACCAGCCCGAGCTCGTCGAGGCTCTCGAACGGCTGCCCGGGCGGCGCGTAGGGACGCCCGGCCTGCCGGTAGTCGGCGGTCCCGTAGCCGCCCTGCGCGGTCGGGAAGCGCCAGGCGACGATCGAGGCCGCGACCGCGGTCGCCCGCGGCAGCTCGGCGCCGCACTGATGCACCAGGGCGGCCATCAGCTCGAGCGAGGCGATGCCGGGGTTGATGCGCCCGGCCTCGGTGGTGATGCGCAGCCGGATCTCGGCACCGTCCTGGCGCAGCTCGCGCACCGTGCCGTCCGCCGGCCAGTGCGCCACACCGGCGGCGGCGAGATGGAAGCCCGCCTCCTGCACCGCGCCGTCGGCCGCCGCCTGCAGCGCCGCCTGGGCACGCAGGTTGCCGGCGAGACGCACCGCCTGGCCGCCGGAGCCGGTCAGCTGCGCGATCAGCAGCGACAGCAGCGACAGCGTCCACAGCACGATCAGCAGCGCGAAG
>CAXTOE010000527.1:730-2141 GCA_964245685.1 uncultured Acetobacteraceae bacterium
CGTCCGCTGCGGCCTGGACGACGGCGGCGCGGCGGATGTTGGTGGCCAGTTGCACGTCGCTGCGCCCGGCGGCGGTGATGCCGGTGGCCAGCAGCGCCAGCAGCACCACGGACCACAGCACGATCAGCAGCGCGAAGCCGCGCTCGCGCGCCGGATGCCGCCTCACGCGGCCAGGTTCCCGGCGCCGCTACTGCTCCAGGTCAAGGCTGCGGCGCACCCGCCGGTTGGGATCGGCGCTGCCGGTCGCGGACGGGTTCTCGAACGGCACCGCGGCGGCGTTGCTGAGCTGCTCGCGCAGGTCCTCGGTCAGCGCCTGCGCGTCGTGCTGGTCGTGGATCACGTGCGGCGTGATCAGCACCAGCAGCTCCTGGCGCTGCCGGCTGTTGTTCTGGGTCGAGGCAAGCGCGCCCAGGATCGGGATGTCCTTCAGCCACGGGATGCCGCCGTTGTCGCGGCTGACGCTGTCGGTGATCAGGCCGGCGATGCCGATGGTCTGGCCGTCCTGCACCACCACGCGGGAGTTGACGTTGCGGGTGGTGAAGGTGGGCGAGTTCACGCCGGTGGTGGTCACCCCCTGCGCCACCGCGCTGACCTCCTGCGACACGTCCAGCGTCACCAGCCCGCCGGTGTTGACGCGCGGCGTCACCTCCAGGATCACGCCGGTCGGCTGGTACTGGATCTCGCTGACGATCGACGAGGTGCTGGTCAGCGTGCTCTGCGCGGTGCCGCTCTGGTACGGCACCAGCTGGCCGACCTGCAGCCGCGCCGGCTGGTTGTCCACCACCAGCAGCTCCGGCGAGGACAGGATGTGCACGGTGGTGACCGCCTGCAGTGCGGAGATCGCCAGCGGCGCGCCGCCGTTGTTCAGCCCGCCGATCACCAGCCCGGGCAGGCTGGCGCCGAGCCCGGCACTGGTGACGGTGCTGGCGATGGTGCCGGTGACCGGCGTGGTCGTCGCGGCGTTGCTGAGCACGCCGTTGATGCCGCCCGACTTGAAGAAGAACTGGGTGCCGTACTGCAGCGCGTCGTTCAGGTCGACCTCCGCCACCACGGCGTCGATCCGCACCTGCAGCGGCACGATGTCGATCCGGCGCAGCATCTGGCTGACCGCGTCCGTCTCTCGCTCGGTGCCGTAGACCAGCACCGCGCTGTTCTGGATGTTGGCGATGATGCGCATGCCGCTGTCGGTGCCGCCACCGCCGCCGCTGGCGCTGTCGAGGCCGCCGAGCAGCGGGTTGGCCGAGGCGCCGCCGCCGGAGGGGGGCGTGCCGGTGGAGCCGGCACTGGTGCCGCCGCCGGACGGGCCGCCGCCGGTGCCGGCACTGCTGCCGAAGCCGCTGCCTAGGCCGCCGCCCCCAAGGCTGCTGCCCCCGAGGCTGCTGCCGCCACCTACCCCGCCGCTGCCCAGACC
>CAXTOE010000528.1:0-2138 GCA_964245685.1 uncultured Acetobacteraceae bacterium
GAGGACGGGATGGCGACGCAGCCAGGCGAGCGCTATCTGCGCCTGGCTGACGCCACGTGGCGCCGCGACGGCGCCCACGGCTTCGACGATCCGACGGTCGCTCTCCGCGTTGGCTTCGTGGCGTGCGGCGGCGGTGGGCTCGGCACGCGAGCGGGCGGTGCTCTCGTCCCACGCGCGAGCCAGGCGACCCCGTGCGAGCGGACTGTAGACGATCGTCTGCACGCCTTCGTCGGCACAGAGCGGCAGCATCTCGCGTTCCTCCTCGCGTGCGAGGAGGTTGTAGCTGTCCTGCATCGACACGAAGCGCGCCCAGCCACGCGCCTTCTGCAGGTGAAGCGCCTTGCTGAACTCCCAGGCTTTCATCGAAGAGGCGCCGAGGTAGCGCACCTTGCCCATCTTCACGAGGTCACCGAGCGCCTCCAGCGTCTCTTCCCAGGGCGTCCTCTGATCGCGACGGTGAATCTGGTAGAGGTCGATATGGTCGGTGCCGAGCCGCCGCAGGCTATGATCGACCTCCGTCATGATCGCCTTGCGCGACAGGCCGAGGGCGTTGGGACCGTTCCGCATCGGCGCGGCCAGCTTGGTGGCGATGACGACGTTGTCGCGGCTGATGAAGTCCTTCAACGCCCTGCCCAATATCTCCTCGCTCGACCCGTGCGAATACATGTTGGCGGTGTCGAAGAAGTTTATGCCGGCTTCGATCGCGTGCCGGATCAGCGGGCGGCTGGCGGCCTCGTCGAGCGACCAGGAAGGGTAGCCGCGGGAGGGATCGCCGACACCCATGCAGCCGATGCACACCGGGGAGACGTCGAGGCCTGTGCGACCGAGCTTCGTGTATTGCATGGGACCTCCGCGTGACCATACAATCGGACATGTGTCCGCTTAGTCAAGCGCCTTGATGCGCGACGAGGAGAACCTGCGCGCGGACGCACGCGCGAACCGCGATCGTATCCTGGAAGTGGCACGCGACGCGCTTGCCGTTGATCCGGCGGCATCGCTGCACTCCATCGCCAAGGCGGCAGGCGTCGGCCAGGGCACGCTCTATCGCCACTTCGCGACCCGCGAGGCGCTGATACTAGGCGTCTATCGAAAGGAGATCGATGCGCTGGTGAAGCTTGCGCCGGCGCTGCTCGCCGAGCACCCGTCGCTATCGGCGTTCCGCCTATGGTGCGATCGGTTCGCCCAGTATGGCAGGCGGAAGCACGGGATAGCGGATGTCGTCCGTGCGGCGATGTCGGATCGGGACTTCGAACAGACCTACCGGCCTATGGTCAGAGCAGTCGGCCAGCTGATGGGGGCCTGCGAACGCTCGGGCGAGATCCCTCCGGGCGCCGACGCCGAGGATTTCCTACAGCTCTTGGGATGCATGCTGCAGATCGCGCCGACGCCAGCCGGGGAAGCGCGCGCGAAGCGCTTGCTCGCGCTCGCGTTCCGTGGCCTGGGCGCCAAGGACGTTCCGACCCCATCATGAGGCGCCGCAGCGACGGCAGGAGAGGTCGCATCTCTCCCGACCGCGTCTCGCCCCGCTACGACTAGCGGCGCCGCACGACGCCGGTCAGGGCTGCGCGAGCCCCTGCGCGACGCTCGCCGACATCGGCGTGGTCGGACGTCCGATCAGGCGGCCGAGCGCGTGGCCGCCGTCGAACAGCGCGCCCTCGGCGGCGGCGGCATCGCTCTCGGCGAGCAGGTGCGCCAGCACCTCCGGCAGACCAGCGCCGCGCAGCGCCACCTCGTATTCCGCCTCGGGCAGGTTGGCGAAGCGGACCGCACGACCGGACTGCCTGGCGATCTCGGCCGCGAACTCGGACAGGGTGTAGGCTTGGTCGCCCGCCAGCTCGAACACCTGGCCGTTCCACGGCTCCGGCGAGGCCAGCACGGCGGCTGCCGCATCGGCGTAATCGGCGCGCGCCGCCGAGGCGATCCGACCCTCCCCCGCGCTGCCGAGCAGCGCCCCGTGCGCGAGTGCCGCCGGTATCGCGGCCGCGTAGTTCTCGGTGTACCAGCCGTTGCGCAGCAGCACGAACGGCACCCCGGAGCCGCGCAGCAGCGCCTCGGTCTGCCGGTGCTCCACGGCCACGCCGAGGGGCGAGCGGTCGGCGCGCAGCACGCTGGTGTAGGCCAGCGCCGCGCCGGCGCGA
>CAXTOE010000529.1:0-2132 GCA_964245685.1 uncultured Acetobacteraceae bacterium
ACCGCGATGTCGCCTGGCTGAGCCGCGGGAGGACGGTGCGGGGGGAGAGTCGAGGCAGAGGGTGTCTCCGGCTGCTGGACGCGATCGTCATCTCCGCCGACGATACCGCAGTAATAGGGCGGCGTGGTCGTCGTTGCGTGCGCTGCAGGCTCATGGTGCCGCCCTCGTGCTGCGATCCGTGGGCCGCATCGTTCCGCGCCGACAGCGCTGTATCGATCCGCGCGGTCGCGGCGAACAGGGTTGAGGGCTGCGGCGGGATCCGGCCTCGCCAGGAGGGTTTGGCTGAGATGAAGACAGGGCTTCGGCAATCCGTCTGCTCGCCCGTGATCTGGTACCAGATGCTGCCCGGCGGTGCCTCGGGCGCGTCGCGCGCGGACGTGCCGGTCCGGCATTTCGTCGCGGTGCCCGGCCGGTTCGATCAGCCGCCGCTCGATTCGCACGTGGTGGCGCTGCATCTGGGCGGTGCCAAGCGCGTGCACCGGACGCAGGGCGCGCGCCGCTGGGTGCAGGACGTGACGCTCGGCTCGATGACGCTGATGCCGGCCTACCAGGCGAATCGCTGGCATACCGAGGGACCGATCGATTTCGCCCACCTGATCCTCAGCGTCGGCACGGCTGAGCAGATCATCGTCGAGGAGTTCGATCGCGAGCCCGCGACCCACCGACTGCACGAGACGATCGGCGCCGAGGATCCGCTGCTCGAGCAGGTATTCCGGGCGATCCTCGCCCTGACCGAGCGCCAGAGCTTCGGCCGGCTGCAGATGGACGCGCTGCTGACGGTGTTCGCGGTCTCGCTGCTGGAACGGCACTCCACCGCCGGGCCCCGTGCGTCAGGTCCGGGTGCGGCCGGCGCGGCGCCCGGCCCGTACCGGCGCGGCGGCCTGGCTGGCTGGCAGCTGCGGCGGGTGATCGACTACATGAACGGACACATGGGCGACGACATGACGCTCGGCACGCTGGCCGAGCTGACCGGGCTGAGCCGGGCGCACTTCTTCCGCGCCTTCCGGCAGAGCCTGGGCCGCAGCCCGGGGCAATTCCTGGCCGAGACACGGATGCAGCACGCCAGGATGCTGCTCGAGACCACGACGCTGCACCCAGAGGAGATCGCGAGCACCGTCGGCTACGTGCACGCGCGACACTTCGTCTCGGCCTTCGCCCGACGCTTCGGCACCTCGCCGCGGCTGTTCCGGATCAGCCGCCGCTAGCGTATCGCTGGGCCTGGAACCTGACGCCAAGGAATCGGGGCCTGGGGCCGCCGGCCCCAGCGGGTCAAGGGCAGCGTCCTTGCCTTCAGCAGCCTGAGACGACCAGTGCACGCTCCAGCGCCTGCAGCCCAGACTCGAAGCCGAGCCCGCCGAAGCCGATGCGGAAGCGGTCGCGCGGCAGCTCCAGCAGATCCGAGCGGAACACGCTCGACGGCAGCAGCAGCACGCTCGCGGTGCGGGCCATGCGCTCGACGAACCGTTCGACCCCCTCGCCGCCCTTGTAGCGCGGGTAGCACACCACGCCGCCCTGCGGCGGGGAGCAGTCGAACAGTCCCTGGTGGCGGTCCAGAAACGCCTCCAACCGGAGCAGGTTGCTACCGGCGATGGCAAGGTTGCGGCCAAGCAGGATCGCCGACGCCTTGAGCGCGATGCAGGCCAGCACCTCGCTCGGCCCGGCGCCGCAGGTCGAGAGATACTGACGCATCGTGGTCAGCCGGCCGATCAGCCCCGGATCGCGACAGGCGATCCAGCCGATGCGCAGGCCGGCGAGCCCGTAGGCCTTGGACAGTGCGCCGATCGAGACGCCGCGCTCGTAGGCGTCGGCCATGGTCGGCAGCCGGCACGCCGGGTCGCGCTCGGTGAAGCGGTAGACCTCGTCGCTGAGCAGCCAGACGCCGCGGCTGCGGCACAGCGCCACCAGGGCTTCGAAGCGATCCGGCTCCAGCTGCCTGCCGGTCGGGTTGTTGGGAAAGCTGATCGCCAGCAGCCGGGTGTTGGGCCGGAACGCCGCGGCGACGGCGTCGATGCGGGCCCGCGCCGCATCATCGTCGCGATCGAGCAAGGCAGCGAACGCCTGCTCGGCCTCGGCCATCAGCGCGGCGAGGCGCGGATCGAGTGCTGGCGCCTCGATTGCGCGGTGGTGGCGAA
>CAXTOE010000530.1:0-1335 GCA_964245685.1 uncultured Acetobacteraceae bacterium
CCGGCATTGACCCGCGTCCAGCTCGCGCCGGCACCGGCCGCGCATCCCGCCTCCGCCCGCCCGGCGATGGAGGGGCTGGAAGGCTCGCTGATCCGCGCGGTATCCGCCGAAGGCGCCGGGCTGCCGGACGTGATCCCGCTCTGGTTCGGCGAGCCGGACGAGGTCACGCCCGGCTTCATCCGGGACGCCGCGAAGCGGGCGCTGGATGACGGGCAGACCTTCTACAACTCCAACTTCGGCATCGCCCCGCTGCGCGAGGCGATCGTCCGCTACCAGGCCAGGCTCGGTCGCGGCGCCGCCTTCGAGCGCATCTGCGTCACCGCGTCGGGCGTGAACGCGGTCATGCTGGTCTGCCAGGCGCTGCTGGAGCCGGGCGACCGGGTGGTGCTGCCGGAGCCGTACTGGCCCAACCTCGCGGGCATCCCGCGCGTGATGGGTGCCGAGATCGTCACCGTGCCGCTGCAGCTGGATGCCGGTGCCACCTGGTCGATCGACATGGACGCGCTGCTCGCGGCACTCTCGCCGGGCACCCGCATGGTGATCCTGAACGCGCCGGCGAACCCGACCGGCTGGATGCTGACGCGAGGCGAGCAGGAGATCCTGCTGGCGCATTGCCGCCGCCACGGCATCTGGATCCTGGCCGACGACGTCTATGAGCGGCTGGTATTCGAGGGCACGGCCTCGCCCTCGTTCCTGGACATCGCAACCCCCGAGGACCGCGTGGTCGGGATCAACTCCTTCTCCAAGAGCTGGGCGATGACCGGCTGGCGGCTCGGCTGGATCACCGCGCCGGTGCCGCTGATGGCGGCATTGGGCAAGATCAGCGAGTTCAACGTCTCCTGCGCGCCGCCCTTCGTGCAGCATGCCGGCATCGCGGCAATCATGGGGGGCGAGCCCTTCATCGCGGCCAGCGTCGCGCGCTACCGCGCGATGCGCGACCTGGCCTGCGCCCGGCTGGGCGCCATCCCCGGCGTCAGCGTGCCGGTCCCGGGTGGAGCGATGTACTGCTTCTTCGCGGTCGCTGGTTGCACCGACAGCGTCGCCCTGGCGCGGCTGCTGCTGCACGAGGCGCGCGTCGGGCTGGCGCCGGGACTCGCCTTCGGGCCGAGCGGGGAAGGCTGCCTGAGACTGTGCTTCGCGGTCGGGGGCGACAGGCTGGAGCAGGCCTGCGCGCGCATCGAGGATCACCTCGGCCGGTTCGGGCATGGCTGAGCGGCCGATCCGGCAGGGGGTGTGGGCGATGCTCCTCGGCCTGTCGCTTTCCTCGACGGCCGTGGCTCAGGTCCCGGTGCAGGCGCAGCCGGAGGCGCCGGCCGCGGCCGCGCTGTCGCCGAC
>CAXTOE010000530.1:1345-2130 GCA_964245685.1 uncultured Acetobacteraceae bacterium
GGGTGCAGCGCCTGCAGGCGACGCTGGACGCGATCACCACGCTCCGCGCCCGCTTCGTGCAGATCGCCCCAGACGGCCGCACCACCCAGGGCAAGGCCTGGCTCGACCGTCCGGGGCGGATGCGCTTCGAGTACGACAAGCCGAGCCCGCTGCTGCTGGTCGCCAGTGGCGGCAAGCTGGTGTTCAACGACAGCCAGCTGAAGCAGACCACCACCCTGCCGCTGGAGAAGACCCCGGTCGGGCTGCTGCTGCGGCCGCAGCTGACCCTGTCCGGCGACGTCACGGTCACCGGCTTCCAGCACGAGGACGGCCAGCTGCAGCTCACCCTGGTGCGCACCGCGTCGCCCGGCGACGGCAGCCTGACGCTGATCTTCTCCGAGCAGCCGCTGGCGCTGCGTTCCTGGAGCGTCGTCGACGCGCAGGGGCGGCAGACCCGCGTCGACCTGCTCGACATCGTGCTCGGCGGCGCCCTGCCGCAGGGCCTGTTCGATACTGCGATCGGCGAGCAGGATCGCTGAGGCGCGAGGACGCAGGATTTCCTTCAAATCTTCGTCCCTCTTGTCCAAGATATCGTGGCGATGAAGCCGCTGATCGGAATTACCTGCTGCAGCAAGCTGTTCGGGCCCTACGAGCTCGAGAACCACGCTGCCTCCGACACCTACGTGGAGGTGACCGACCGGGTCGTGCTCGGCGTGCCGGTGCTGATCCCCGCCAACGGCGAGGCGGTCGACATCCAGACCCTGCTGGGCCGTCTCGACGGACTGATCCTGACCGGCAGCCGCTCC
>CAXTOE010000531.1:0-418 GCA_964245685.1 uncultured Acetobacteraceae bacterium
GTGCTCGGTCACAGGATCCTGGTCGAGCGCCCGTCGCGGTGGGCGATCAAGTGCGGCGGCAAGCGCTGTGCCGCGTTCGGGGTGGCGTGGTGCGATGATGGTCAGCAGGGTCGGCAGCTGCCGGCGCAGGATGCCGTGCGCCTGCGCGATGACGGCCTCCTCGCCGGCATGGGTCGAGGCGGCGAGCCATATCGCACGTCCCCCGAGCATTTGCCGCAACCGATCCAGCTCGCGCTCGTCGACCGGCAGCGCCGCCGCCGCGGCCTTCAGGTCGCCCGGGCATTCGACGCGTGGGGCGCCGAGCCTGCGCAGGCGACCCGCGTCCTCCTCGCTGCGCGCGGTGATCCAGCAGAAGCTGCGCAGCATCGCGCGCGCCAGCGTGGGCAGCCGCTGCCAGCCACGAAGGCTGCGTGCGGAC
>CAXTOE010000531.1:428-2114 GCA_964245685.1 uncultured Acetobacteraceae bacterium
CGGCGAGCAGGGCGCGGAAGTTGTCGGCGCCGATGGCCAGCGCGATCGGCAGGCGATGGCTGCGGACGCAGCCGATCAGGTTGGGCCAGAGCTCGCTCTCGACCAGCGCCACCGCCTGCGGGCGCCAGTGCCGCAGGAAACGGCGCAGCCAACGCGGCACGTCGAGCGGGACGAACTGCTGCAGCACCCGCTTGTCCAGTCCGGCCGCCCGCAGCCGCTGCGCCAACAGCCGCTGCGAGGTGACCGACCCCGTCGTCATCAGCACGTGCAGGTCCGGCGCGGCCGCGCAGAGCGCATCCAGCAGCGCCAGGACCGAGACGGTCTCTCCCACGCTGGCGGCGTGCAGCCAGAGCAGCCTGCCCTCCGGCCGACGCAGCGTCGCATGGCCGCGCCGCTCCGCGACGCGATCTGGCAGCTCGCGCCCGCGCGCCAAGCGCTGCCGCAGCAGCAGGCGGACCAGGGGTTCGCCGATGATCGCCAGCAGCCACCACAGCCGCGCCGAATGCGGGACCGGCTCCGGCCATGGCGTCATGCGGCGTACTCATCCAGCGCATCCAGGGCATCGCCGATGATCGCCGCCGCGTCCTGCTTGTCCTGCCGGGACACCGTGATCGGCGTCCCGCACCGGATGCTGCCGCGGCTGAACGGCAGCGGCAGCATCATCCGGTCCCACGAGCCGATCCGGCGTGCCGGTCGACAGGTGGCGGCGATCGGCACGACGCTTACCCCGGAATAGGCGGCGAGATGTGCCGCCCCCGGGCGCATGACACGCCGGGGTCCACGCGGGCCGTCAGGCGTGAGGCAGACGACCTTGTGCTCGCCGAGCAGGCCGAGCAGGCGTCGCAGCGCCGCGGTGCCACCCTTGTCCGGCCTGCGTCGATCGGCCGAGGAGCCATCGACCGACTGGATGTCCCAGCGCCGCATGATGTCGGCGATCATCCGCCCGTCCCGGTGGCGGCTGATCAGCGCGATCAGCGAGAGCGACGGATTCTCCCGACGCGCCCGCCACCACAGGATCGGCACCAGGGGCAGATACTCGTGCCAGAACACGACGATCACGGTGCTGCCGCTGCGACCGGTCAGGAGCGACCAGGTCGCGGGATCCACCTCGATCTTCCAGCGACTGCTGCGCAGCGCCACCTCGAGATAGAGGCCGATCAGGCGGCAGAGCAGCCATCGCACCGCCCGGCCGCGCAGCAAGCGCTTCAGCACTGCGGATCCTCTGGTTTCACGTGAAACAATCCACAGGCGAAGCGAACTCGGAGATCCGAACGCCGGAGCACTCAGCCTCAGGACGGGTTCTGCGCCCGGTGCCGCAACAGATGGTCTGCCAGCACGCACGCCAACATCGCCTCTCCCACCGGAACGGCGCGGATGCCGACGCAGGGGTCGTGGCGGATCCCGCCGAGGAACCCGCCGGCGTGGTTGCTGTCGAAAACGACGCGGTCTCCCTCCCGGCGCATGGGGTCGGCGTGCTGCTCGCCGCTGGCGCTGGCGGCGGCGAAGCCGTCGCCGATCTCGACCGCCTTGACCGCGTTGATGCCCATCAGCGCTCCGGCGATCTCCGCGTCCAGCTTGCCGTAGAGCGGCGCGCCGAGGCCCGGGGGCACCCCCAGGGCTTCGAGCTCGATGATCGCACCCGCGGAGGAGCCGCTCTTGCGCGTCGCATCGAGATAGTCCGACCAG
>CAXTOE010000532.1:0-2111 GCA_964245685.1 uncultured Acetobacteraceae bacterium
GCATGCTGGCTTACGTCAACTTGATCCAACGACGAGAAAAGGAGCTCGGCGTCGCAGGGCAGGGACCGTGCCGCGCGTCATCTAGCCCGGCGCCGGATCGAAGACGGCGTTCAAGGTCGCTGCGAGCCGGATGCCGGCCAGCTGCGGGCCGTGCGCGACGACCCGGCCGAGCGCAGCGCGATCACGCTGCGTCCGGGCCGCGACAGTCCGAGTCGCACCAGGTCGAGATAGGTCGAGCCGCTGCCCTGCAGGATGGTGAAGAAGGCGCCGCCGCGTGTCAGCGAGTAGGTCGGCGTTGCGGTGAGGCCGATGCGGACGCCGCGGGTCGCCGCGTCGAGCGGGCTTGGGAGGTCGGTGCTGTCGTAGGAGGCGCCGAGCGGCACGCCCGCCAGCGTGTAGTCGCGCGAGACACCCTGCTGGCTGATCTCCTCCTGCTCGGCGTCGAGGCCGGCCGACACGTTCCAGCGGCTCGACAGCCTGCGGTTGAGCGACGCGCGCGCCAGTAGGGCGGTCTGATCGTAGGCCTGCAGATCCTGCTTCAGCCCCTCGATGCGCAGCACCAGGTTCTGATCGCGATGCAGGAAGTCGGGCTTGGTCAGGTTGGCGTAGATGTCGTAGCCCAGCCCCTGCTGCGAGGTGCCGCCGAGGCCGGTCGCGATCGCCGCGAGCTCGAGCTGCTCGGCGTTGCCGAACAGGTTGTGGTGGGTCCAGGTGACGCCGGCGCTGCCACCGAGATCGGTCGAGTAGCCGACCTGCGCCGAGACGGTGTGCCGCTTGGCTTCGGAGAAGGTGAAGTCCAGCGGGATGCGGCCCTCCGGGTCGAGCCGTGGCTGATCGACGCCGCCGGCGCGCACCTGCACGTCGGAGAAGACGCCGATCGAGGCCAAGTCCTGGCGCGCCGCCTCGATCCGGCTCGGCTGATACAGCTCGCCTTCATGCACCAGCAGGTGGCGGCGGATGAACCGCTCGTTGACCTGGCGCAGTCCGTCGAGGCGGATCGCGCCGATCTCGACCCGCGGCCCCGGGCGCACCGTGTAGACGATGTCCAGGGTCCGCGCGCCCGGGTTCAGGATGGCCACCGGCGTGTCCACCTCGGCCAGCGCGTGTCCGTCCTCGCGCAGCGCCGAGAGCAGGCGGCCCTGGGCGGCGAGCACGTCCGAGGCGATCGCCGGCTGGCCGGCGTGCAGCCCGAACGCCTGCAGCTGCGCCGACGTCAGGGTGCTGCCGGCCGGCTGCTCCAGCCGCACCCGGCCCAGCGAGAAGCGCGGCCCCCTGGTCACGGTGATGGCGACCGGCACCGGCCGGCCCGCGGGAGGCGCACCCTTGGAGGTCGCGCCCTTGGGGATCGCGTTGAGCAGGTCCGGCAACGCCGCGTCGTCGCCGGGGTGGCCGGCCACGGTGATGGTCACCGCGCCGGCATAGTAGCCGAAGCTCTCCAGCGCGGTGCGCAGCCGTGCGTAGTCGGCACGCACGCGCCCGGCCAGCGCGAACGGGCTCACCGCGCTGGTCTTCTGCAGCCCGATCAGGCCGGAGGAGCCACGCAGCGCCGCGTCGAGACCAGCGTCCCCGGTCTTCGCGAGGCTGGTCCGGTAGGGCTGCGGATCGGCGGCGCGGGCGGCCTGGTTCGCGCCGATCGCGACCATGCAGACGACGGCCGTTGTTCCCAGGCGCATGCAGACCCATCTCGATACCGAACCGGACCGGCTCGGTCCGACAGCCGGGCGAGCGTGCCCCGGGGAGCCTGTGAGGCTACGCGGCCGAAGCGCAAGGGCACAGCCGCCGGGCAGCCGTACTTTCCGCCGCACTGCCCGAATATTGTCGCATTCCCTGCTTCGGGTTATGTCGGCCCGATGCAAGCAGCTCCTCGCTACCTGGGCCGGCGCATGGCGTATACCGGACAGTCCGCGGCACCGCTCGATCCGCTGCGCCCGGCGCAGCACGCGGTCGATACCGGCTCCGCGAGCCCCTCCCGCCGCGTCGGTGCGCCGCCATCGTCGGACCCGTCGCCGCACCGGCTGCCGCCGACCCGACGCGCCTGGCGACGGCTGCGCGTGATCCGGCGCGGCCTGGTGATCTTCGGCTGGACCCTGATCTCGGGCGCGATCCAGTCG
>CAXTOE010000533.1:0-253 GCA_964245685.1 uncultured Acetobacteraceae bacterium
GAGTGCAGACGCATCAGCAGCGCCTGCGCCTCGGGATCGCCGAAGCGCACGTTGTACTCGATCAGCCGCAGCCCCTGAGCGGTGCGCATCAGGCCGGCGAACAGCACGCCGCGGAACGGGGTGCCGCGCCGCACCAGCTCCGCCAGCGCCGGGCGGATGAACAGGTCGCGGGCCCGCTGCTGCGACGCGCGGGCGCAGCCGGGCGGCGGCGAGATCGCCCCGCGCGTAGGCGATGCAGCCGGTCAGGAAGGCG
>CAXTOE010000533.1:263-2107 GCA_964245685.1 uncultured Acetobacteraceae bacterium
GTCGAAGCCGGGCGGTGGCGAGATCGCGCCCATGCCGCCGGTGTTGGCGCCGGTATCGTCCTCGCCGATGCGCTTGTGGTCCTGCGCCGCGCCGATCAGCACCGCATCCGCGCCGTCGCACAGCGCGAACAGCGACAGCTCCTCGCCCTCCAGGCACTCCTCGATCACCACGACCGGGTCCGCCCCCCCCTCCGGCCGGCGCATCAGCGCCTCGATCGCGGCTTCCGCCTCGGCCAGGGTCGCGGCGACCACCACCCCCTTGCCGCCGGCCAAGCCGTCCGCCTTGACCACGATCGGCGCGCCGCGCAGACGCACGAAGGCGCGGGCGGCCTCGGCATCGGTGAAGCGCTCCCAGCGCGCGGTGGCGATCCCGGCGGCCTCGCAGACCTGCTTGGTGAAGCTCTTGCTGCCTTCCAGCCGTGCCGCGGCGGCACTCGGCCCGGCGCAGGCGATACCGGCCGCGGCGCAGGCATCGGCGAGTCCCGCCACCAGCGGCGCCTCGGGGCCAGGCAGCACCAGGTCGATGCGCTGGGCGCGCGCGTACTCGACCAGCACGCCGACATCGTCCGCCTCGATCGGGACGTTGTGCCCGAAGGCGGCGGTGCCCGGGTTGCCGGGCGCGATGAACAGCCGCTGCAGCAGCGGCGAGGCCGCCAGGGCAGCGGCCAGCGCGTGTTCCCGACCTCCCGAGCCGACCAGCAGGACGCGCATGCAGCCTCGCTTCGTTGTCGGCTCGGCTGTAGCAGTGCGGCCGGGCTCTCGACTACCCTGTCGGCATGGATACACCCAGCCCGATCTCGAACCTCCCGGAATTCTCGGTCTCGGAGATCTCGGGGGCGATCAAGCGGCTGCTCGAAGGCTCGTTCGGCCGGGTGCGGGTGCGCGGCGAGATCACCGAGTTCAAGCGCTACCCGTCTGGGCACCTGTATTTCTCGCTGAAAGACGAGGGCGGCAAGATCTCCGGCGTGTGCTGGCGGGGCACCGTAGCCCGGCTCGGGCTGGTGCCGGAGAACGGGCTGGAGGTGATCGCCACCGGCAAGATCTCCTCCTACGGCGAGCGCTCCTCGTACCAGCTGATCGTCGAGCGGATGGAGTACGCGGGCGAAGGCGCGCTGCTGGCGCGGATCGAGCGGCTGCGGCTGCGTCTCGCCGAGGAGGGGCTGTTCGACGCCGACCGCAAGCGGGCGCTGCCTGGCCTGCCGCAGGTGGTCGGCATCGTCACCTCGTCGCAGGGTGCCGTGCTGCACGACATACGCACCACCGTCGCCCGTCGCTTCCCGCGCCGGCTGCTGGTCTGGCCGGTGCCGGTGCAGGGCGAGGGCGCGGCCGCCATCGCCGGGTTCGACGCGATCGACGGCAGCCGCGGCATCCCGCGCCCCGACGTGCTGATCGTGGCGCGCGGCGGCGGCAGCCTTGAGGACCTGATGGCCTTCAACGACGAGGCGGTGCTGCGCGCGGTCGCCGCCTGCCGGATCCCGCTGATCTCGGCGGTGGGGCACGAGACCGACACCACGCTGATCGACTACGTCTCGGATCGCCGCGCGCCGACTCCCACCGCCGCCGCCGGCACCGCCAGCTCGGCGGCCTGCCCGACCTGCCCAACCTGCTCGGCACGGTGCGCCAGCGCCTGGACGATCGCGGTCACCGCCTGTCGATGGCGCTGCCCAACCTGCTCGCCGCGCGGCGCAACGGGCTGGCGGCGGCGGAACGGCACATGCCCTCGCCGCACGCCCTGATCGCCTCGCGCGGCAGCCAGGTGGCGCTCGCCGGCAGCCAGCTGCGCAGCGCCCTGCCCCGGCTGGTGTCGCGGCGTCGCACCGCGCTGATCACCGCCGAGCGTCACC
>CAXTOE010000534.1:0-2099 GCA_964245685.1 uncultured Acetobacteraceae bacterium
ACCCTGTCGGGGATTGTCGGGATCCATGGCGCTCATGGCGTTCATGCCGCGCTCGCGGACCGTCTGATGCAGCGTCAGGCTGCCGCAGGCAGGGGAGGAGGCACCGACCAGCTGCACGGCGACAGCGGAGTCGTTGCGCAGGGTGAAGTAGCCTGCGGCGGGCAGGCCGGCCACCAGTTCGCGTATCCAAGGGTCGCCGAGCGAGAGGCCGACGGCGTCCTGCGCCGTCGCCGGCACGGCGGCGGCGAGCAGCAGGCCCGGCAGCAGCAGCAGCAGCCTCACGCCGGCGTGGCGGCTCGGCGCTTCGGGGCGCGCATGAAGCGTCGCGCAAGCCTGACCATTGCCGGCATCGTGGTCGGGCGCAGCAGCCGCCGGTCGTAGCCGGCGAAGCGGCGGTCGTTCTCCTCCAGGCACAGCCCCATCAGCTCGCGCACGCTGATCTCCTCGTCGCTGACCGACTTGGCACCGTTGACCGTGAAGTTGTTGTCCTGCGCGACCTCCTTGCCCTCGCCGTCCATGCCGCGGGCAAGCCCGATCCGCTCCCAGCCGAGGAAGACCCAGACCGCCGCGACACGCAGCTCGAACCAGGGCCGCTTCCATGCCGGCATGGTGCGCCGGTGCCACGCCACCCAGTTCGCGAACAGCAGGATGTGTCGGCACTCCTCCTGCATCACCGGCTCGAAGGTGTCGATCAGCGGCTGCGGAAAGAACCCAGACCGGCGCGCCATCTCGAACAGGCCGAAGGCGAAGAAGCTGTCGATGCACTCGCTGTAGCCGGTGACCATGTAGGCCCACTCGGCGTCGCGCGGGCGCACGTACTCCGGCTCTGCCGCCAGCCTGATGCCGTAGAAGGCGACCATGCGCGACAGCACCTCCTTGTGCCGGTTCTCCTCCCACGCATTCAGCCCGATCGCCTGCTTCAGCGCCGGGTCGCGCAGCATGTCGGCATAGGCCTGCATGCGCAGCCTCGCCTTGCCCTCGGTCTGCACCGCGATGTCCCAGATCGGCAGCGCGGTGATGCGGGCCAGCGTCTGGTCGTCGAGCGTCGGCCAGTCGATCACCGAGGGCTTGTACGGGTTGAAGGTGTCGTGGAACATCGCGCACATGGCCCGCTTGTGCGCCTCCGACCCAGGGCGCAGCCGGCCCGCGTCGGGGCTGCGCCAGTGCCGCGCCGCACGGTCCGCGGCCTCGATGACCGTACTGCTCGGCAGGGCCGCGCCGGGCGCGGGCCGCGTCACGTCGTCCGGCGCGGGTGGGAACCGGGAGAGGCCGATCGATGGATCCATGCGACAAAGGTCCTGCGAAGGTTGGGCTGCGTCAGACAGGCTGCGCCGGATCGCGGCACTTGTCAGCAACCGGTCCAGGGCGCACCTAAGTTTCGGCGCGCGCCCGAGTGCAACCCGACCGATCGAGGATCACGAGCCGTCATGCGCTGTCCTTTCTGCGGCCATGACGATACCCAGGTCAAAGACAGCCGCCCCAACGAGGACGCGGCCGCGATACGCAGGCGGCGCTTCTGCCCCGGCTGCGGCCAGCGCTTCACCACCATCGAGCGGGTGCAGCTGCGCGAGCTGGTGGTGATCAAGGTGGACGGGCGGCGCGTGCCGTTCGAGCGCGAGAAGCTGCTGCAGTCGATCCGCATCGCCATGCGCAAGCGGCCGATCCACGAGGAGCGCATCGAGCGGATCGTCAACGGGCTGGTGCGCAAGCTGGAGGCGTCGGGAGAGAACGAGATCCCCAGCACGCAGCTCGGCGAGCTGGTGATGGACACGCTGCGGGAGGTCGATGCGGTGGCCTACGTGCGCTTCGCCAGCGTCTATCGCGACTTCCGCGAGGCGCGCGACTTCGAGGCGATCCTCGGCTCGCTGACCAGCCTGCCGGTCAACCGCCCGGCCGACGCGTCGGCCGAGGCACCCGAGGCTGGACGGGCGGAGGCAAAGGGACGATGAAGCGCCCATGAGCGACAGCGACGCGTCCCCTCCCTCCGGCCGCCGCGCGTCGAAGCCGCGTGGCGGCCATGCGCGCCCGCGCACCGCCGCCCGGGTCGGCGCGGTGCAGGCGCTGTTCCAGAGCGAGCAGGCCGCCGACAACCCCGAGGC
>CAXTOE010000535.1:0-228 GCA_964245685.1 uncultured Acetobacteraceae bacterium
CGCTGGCGACGCTCGCCCTCGGCCGCGGGCGGGTGCCGGCCACCACGCGGCTGACCGTCGCCTGGGCCGGCGCCGTGCTCTGCTTCCTCGCCGGCGTGCGTCGCGGCCTGAGCTTCCGCCAGCCGGGCGGCACCACGCTGTCGCAGCTGCTCAGCATGTTCTGGCTGTTCGTGCTGGGGGCGTCGGGGCGGCGGTGGCCGCGCCGCCTAGCCACGCGGGGGGGGCTGG
>CAXTOE010000535.1:238-2092 GCA_964245685.1 uncultured Acetobacteraceae bacterium
GCGCCGCATCGCCTCGCTGCTGCTGCTGATCCTCGGCTACGCCAGCATGGCCTCGCTCGATCCCGCCGCCGCGCGCCGACGCGAGGTGCCGCGCTATTTCGGCCGGCTCCGCCCGACCCAGATGCTGGTGCCGATCGTGAGCCTGCTGGTGCTGCTGGCGCGCAACGCGCTCTGACGCGGCGGCGCTGCATCGGCGACTGCGAGCCTCAGGGTTCCGCGGCCTGCACTAGGCTCGCCATCGCTGCTTCCTCCTCCGTCGGCCAGCGCTGCCGTGCCTCGGCCTCGATCGACCGCAGCGCCTCGATCAGGCACTGCTCGTCGAGCTCCGTCATCGTCGACCGGTAGGCCCTGAGATGCTGGATGAACAGGCCGGCATGCGCGGTCGCGGACCAGCGCCACAACGGCGAGCGGTGGGTGAGATCGATGAGAGACCGGAACGTCTCCGTGGGCTGCCTGGGTTCTGCGTCTGATGCCATGGTCGGTCTGCGCCTGCTGTCGGTGCGGGACCGTCCCAAGGTTCAAGGAGTTGGGTCAAGCGCCGGAGCACTGCCCTGAACCAGCCGGGGCCCGGGCTCCAGACCCCGATCTAGACGGACTCCAGCAGGCTGAGCTTGAGTTGCCGGAACGCGCTGCGGAAGCGCGCGGTGCGCTCGTCGTCCAGCCTTCTCTCCAGCTCCTGGCCGAGCTCGCGCAAGCGCGCGTCGCTCAGTCTGCCGGCCTCCGGGAACATCGAGCGTTCCTCCGAACCGGCATGATGCAGGAACGCGGCCTGCAGCGCCTCCAGATGCTCCTCGTACTGCGGGCCGGCGGTCGGCAGCTTCAGCGTCTTGGCCAGCAGGTCCGCCAGCACGCCGTGCTCGGCATAGGCGATCTCGACATCCTCGCTGACCGGCCGCACCGCCGGGTAGAAGATCGCATCCTCGATGACCTCGTGGATGTCGAGCTCCGACGCCAGCGTGCGCATCAGCTCGTGCCGCCGCGGATCGTCGCCGGGCGTCGCCAGGGTGCGGTCGAACAGACGCCGTATCAGCTCGTGGTGCTCGAACAGCACCTCGGTCGCGGTCCGGGCCATCGCGTCCTGTCCGCTCTCGTCCGCCGGCTCGTCCGTCGCCGCGGCCGCCAGCGCTTCCGACGTGACCACCTGGTCCCCGGGCTCCTGCTCGCGCCTGAGCTCCACCATTCCGCTCCGCAGCCGGACGAGATAGCGCGGCTGCGGGCAGGTCGACGGTCCGGATGCCGGCTGCCCGGTCTCCAGCTCGTATCGCGAGCCGTGCCAGGGACAGACCAGCGTGTTCTCCAGCACCCAGCCCTGATCCAGCGGGCCGCCGGCGTGCGAGCAGCGCGCACCCATGGCGTGCACGCGCTCGCCCTGCCTGACCAGCACGATGCCGATTTCCTGCCGCGCCACCGCGTCCCACACCGCGACGCGCTGCGGCGTGCGCTCGGCCAGGTCGGCGAGCGGCAGCACGGCCACGAACTCCCTGGGCTCCGGGCTGCGGTCGGCATGGTCCACCGCCGCCCGCCGACGATAGACGAGGTGGCCGCCCAGGTAGCCGCCCACGGTCATGCAGGTCCAGGCGGCACCGCTGGCCCAGCGGCCGGCGACGCGACGGTGGCGGCCGCGCAGCGCGATCGACAGCAGGTTGAGAGCGAGCGCCGTGCCGTTGACCGTCCCGTGCACCAGGCCGACGCGCCGGTCGCGGCCGTTGAGGTGCTGCCAGTCGGCGAGCCCGGTGGCGATCGCCACCACGGCGCCGGCGGCACCCGCACGCAGCGCGAGGTCGGCGGCGCGCGCCGCACCGCGGTCGCGTGACGCGCCGAGCACCGCCAGCAGATCGAGCCCGAGCGCTAGGG
>CAXTOE010000536.1:0-705 GCA_964245685.1 uncultured Acetobacteraceae bacterium
TTCCAGGTCGTCCGGCCGCAGGGCACGGGCGGCGGCCTCGGCATCGCCCGCAGGATCGAGCCCGCCATCGAGCATGCGCCGGCCGACCGCGCGGTACAGCAGGCCGGTATCGAGGTAGGGCAGGTCGAGTGCCGAGGCCAGGCTGCGGGCCAGCGTCCCCTTGCCGGCGGCGGCCGGCCCATCGACGGCGCCGATGAGCCGGGAAGCGGTGCGGCGGTCGGTCTGCATGGAACGCTGGATTGCGGTGCCGCGACCGCGGTGTCAACACGCCTCGGCGGCGCGCGCCGGCAGCAGCGCGCGCGCCGCGGCGATCATCTCCGCGTTGTCGCGCGCGAGCCGGCCGTCCGGCATCAGGTTGCCGTCCTCGAGCCCGATGCGCAGCGACAGGCGCGACGCGATCGCCCGGCGCGCCAGCGGCCAGACCGAGGCGTCGAACCCGTGCAGCAGCCGCGGCCGCCTGAGCCGGCTGGTCAGGATCAGCACGGCCGACGCGGTCGTCTCGGCCTCCCCGGGGTCGAGCTGGTCGATCTCCACCAGGATGCGCAGCGCCTGCGGCGCCAGGTTGAGGGAGAGCAGGCGCTCGGCATCGGTCTCGTCGGCCAGCCCGGCCTCGATGCCGACGCCGCGCCGGCGCAGCGCCTCGAAGATCGAGGGCGCCGCCGGTTCGGAGAAGTTCACCGAGGCGAAGTCGGGCAGCAGCCGCCA
>CAXTOE010000536.1:715-2071 GCA_964245685.1 uncultured Acetobacteraceae bacterium
GTGCTGACGCCGACGGGGACCCGCGGCAGCGCCCGGCGCAGCCCGGACAGTACGGCATCGAGCGCATCGGCGGACAGGCTCTCGCGGCCCGATCGGTCGCGCGGGTGCAGGTGCAGCGCATCGGCGCCGGCGGCGACGCAGGCCTTCGCGTCCCGCACGATCTCGTCGGCGCTGAGCGGCAGGGCCGGGTGGTAGGAGCGCGGTCTGGCACCGTTCAGGCAGGCCTGTATCAGCAGGGCGGAAGCTCCGTTCTCGGCCAGCGGACAGGCAAGGCACAGGTTTGACAGCACGACAGCGAGGTGGCATGGGGCGCGCCCTGCGCCGCACTCCACCAATACAAGGTCTCTGATGGCCAAGCCAGAACTCGGCACCAAGCGCGTTTGCGTCTCCTGCAGCACGCGTTTCTACGACCTGACCAAGGTACCGGCTGTCTGTCCGAAATGCAGCACCGAGCAGCCGATCGAGCAGCCGCGTGCGCGTCGCCTGCCGGCCAGCCTGCCAGAGGACCGCCGTCCGAAGAAGGCGGCCCCCGAGCTAGAGGACGGGGATGCCGAGGTCGAGGCGGCCGACGACGAGGCCGAGGATGACGACGTCATCGAGGACACCGCCGACCTGGACGACGATGCCGACACGATCGGCAGCGACATCGAGGTCGAGCCGGACGGCGACGAGCACGAGGGCTAGAGCAGGATCACTGTTCTAGCGGGAGAACGCCGAAGCAGAGAAAGGGGTCTGGGGCCTATGGCCCCAGCGGGTCAAGGGCGGAACCCTCGGCTTGCTTCCTCAGCCGCCTGCTAGAGCCAGGCCGGCTCCTGCAGCAGGAACAGGCCGCCGAGCACGGCCATGATGCCGGCCCACTGGTGCGGTGCCACCCGCTCCTTGATCAGCACCCGCGCCAGCAGCACCGTGACCACACTGGCCAGCGAGGCGAGCACCGTCGGCACCGCCACGTTGCCGCCGGTCACCGCCAGGGTCAGGGCGACGAACGCCGCCGAGGCGGCGAGGCCGGTGCCGAGCACCACCGGGACCTCCGAGAGGCTAGGCGGCGACAGGTCGCGGCGCAGCACCAGGGCGGCGCTGCCGAGCAGCGTCACGCCGAGCCCGTAGTACAGCCAGACCGGAATCAGGTGGCCGAGCTTCGGCACCACGTCGTGCGCCTGGACATAGAACCCGACCCCGTAGAGCAGCGCCGCCGCGCAGGCGAGCCCGGCACCCCGCCCAGTGGTGAGCTCAGTGGCGGGCTCGGTGGCGGGCTCGGTGGCGGGTTCGGAGGCGGCACGCGCCTGGGCCGGCACCGAGGCGGTCGCCGCTCCCAGCACGGCGACCCCGATGCCGAGGCCGGCGGCGAGCCCGAGC
>CAXTOE010000537.1:0-2067 GCA_964245685.1 uncultured Acetobacteraceae bacterium
GCGTCGTCGTCGTCGTCGGCGGTGGCCCCAACCACTGCAGCACGCCTGCGAGCAGTGCCGCGGCTAGCAGGGTGGCGGCCCAAAAGCCGAGCAGCGCCCGGCCCGCGCGCGCCCGGGGGAGCCGAACGTCAGGCAGCCGCATCGCCGGCAGCGGTGTCCTCAGCAGCCGCATCGCCGCCGAGACGACCGGCACACCGCCCCGCGGTTCAGGGAGTGCCGGCGTGCTCACGCCCCGTGATCATCGCCTGGATGACCTTGAGCCCCTGCTGCAGCTGGAAATCTGTCGAGGGCTTGGTCAGGTCGAACTTCGGCCAGTTCGTCGGCGGCTTGTCGGGGATGCTCTTGACGATCGCTGGCAGGTCGTTCCTGGGCGGTGCGCTGCCCTCGGTGCCGCCCTGGTTCTTGATGATGTGGTCCAGGTCGGCCTCGCGCGGCAGGAAGCGGGAGATGTCGTCGCGGTCCTCCTGCACCGACACGTCGGGGGTGATGCCGAGCCCCTGGATCGACCGGCCGGACGGCGTGTAGTAGCGCGCCGTGGTCAGCCGGATGGCGCCGTTGCCGGGGATCGGGATCACGGTCTGCACCGAGCCCTTGCCGAACGAGCGCTCGCCGATGGTGATCGAGCGCTGATGGTCCTGCAGCGCGCCGGCGACGATCTCGCTGGCCGAGGCGGAACCCTGGTTGATCAGCACCACCAGTGGTGCGCCGTCGGTGATGTCGGTGCCGTGCGCGTCGTTGCGCATGCTCTCCTCGGGGTGGCGCGCGCGGGTCGACACCACGGCACCGGAGGTGATGAAGTCGTCGCAGACGTCGATCGCCTGGTCGAGCAGGCCGCCCGGGTTGTTGCGCAGGTCCAGGATCAGCCCGGACAGGTGGCCGCCGGCCTTGGCGCTGAGCTTGGCATAGGCGTCGTGCAGCGCCGGATCGGTCTCCTCGTTGAACTGCGCGACCCGGATGTAGCCGATCTTGCCGTACAGCGCCTGCTTGACGACCTGGATGTGGATGATCTCGCGGGTCATGTTGACGTCGAACGGCTTGTCCACGCCGGGACGCTTGATACCCAGCCTGATGCTGGTGCCGGGCGAGCCGCGCATCCGCTCCACCGCGTCGTTGAGCAGCAGCCCGTCGGTGCTCTTGGAGTTGATCGACAGGATCAGGTCGCCAGATTTCATGCCCGCCTTCGCCGCCGGCGAACCATCCATCGGCGAGATCACCTTGATCAGCCCGTCCTCGCCGGTCACCTCCAGGCCGAGGCCGCCGAACTCGCCCTTGGTCTGCACCTGCATGTCGGAGAACTGCTTCTCGGTCATGTAGGCGCTGTGCGGATCGAGCCCGGAGAGCATGCCGTTCAGCGAGTTGGTGATCAGCGTACGGTCGGTGACCGGCTCGACGTAGTCGGCGCGGACCCGCTCGAACACGTCGCCGAACAGGGTCAGCAGCCGGTAGGTCTCGGCGTGGTTGGCGCCCTTCGCGTCGTCCGCCAGCGCCGGCACGATGAAGCTCAGCCCGTGATGCGCCGCCAGCCGGCCGAGATCGGGACCCGCCGCGACGCCCGCGAGAAAAGCGGTGCCGAGCAGCAAGCCAGTGCGCAGTTTCATGCCCTATCTTCTCCCGGTTGCCGCGCGCGCGCAGCGAACGACCATCATGATCTAGCGCATCTGGGATTACCACGCCCCTAACGCCAGATTACCTCTACCGTATCCCGCGCAGGAAGCCGTTCGGGTCGACCGGCTCGCTGCCGCGGCGCAGCTGCAGGTAGAGCGTCGGACGCCCGGCGGCCCCGGCACCCCCGCCGCTCCAGTCCGGCATCCGCCCGACCGCGACGCCGCGCGCCAGCTTCTGGCCGATCGCGACGTCGATCGCCCCGAGTCCGGCCAGCACGAAGCGGTAGCCGCGCCCGCAATCGAGGATCAGCATCCGCCCGTAGGAGCGGAACGGTGCCGCGAAGGCGATCCGCCCGGCGCAGGGCGCGCTCACCAGCGCCCGCGGCGGCGGCGCGTAGGTGATGCCGGTGGCCGGCCCGGCCTCGGTCTCCGCACCCCAGCCGCGTATCAGCGCGCCCTGCGA
>CAXTOE010000538.1:0-2060 GCA_964245685.1 uncultured Acetobacteraceae bacterium
GCTGCTGGTCGCGGCCTGCTGCGGCGTGACGCCGCGGTTGGCGGTCGTGGCGTCGTCGCGGCAGCGAGCGTCGTCGTACTCGAACTGCTCGAAGCTCTTGCCGCTGCCGGGTGCCGCCATCACGGTCGGGCCGGCCGGCGGGGCCACAGTGCAGGCGGCCAGCGACAGCGCGAGGAGCAGTGCGGCCGTCGGGCAGGGCGAGAGGCGCATCGATCGGCTCCGAGACGGGCAAAGGCGGTTTGCATGCCGGGGGGCTGATGATACCATGGATCTATGTGCGGTTCCGTAACGACTTTGAACGATCTGGAGCCTGCGCGCGCTGGCGCGGGCGGCGCGCGGCTTCGACTTAGCCACCCCTGAGCGATCGCCCGGCGCCGCGCGCCGGTCGCGCCCAGGGGTTCGCCCGTTCATGACGGTCTGTCCGTCACCCTCGTAGCGGTGCTTCGCGCACGTCAGGAACAGCAATGAGCATCGACCATCCGAACTTCGGCCGCCTCGAGGCGGATCGCGTCATCCTGTTCGATACCACCCTGCGGGACGGCGAGCAGTCGCCCGGCTTCTCGATGAACCTCACCGAGAAGCTGCGCATGGCGGAGGCTCTGGCCGATCTCGGCGTGGACGTGATCGAGGCCGGCTTCCCGGTCGCCTCCGACGGCGACTTCGAGAGCGTCCGCGAGATCGCCCGCCTGGTCCGAGGGCCCGTGGTCTGCGGCCTGGCCCGCACCGGCGGCCGCGACGACATCGCGCGCGCCGGCGAGGCGGTGCGACCCGCCGAACGGCGGCGCATCCACACCTTCATCTCCACCTCGCCGCTGCACATGAAGTACAAGCTGCGCATGCAGCCGGAGACGGTGCTGGAGCTGATCACCAAGGGCACACTGGCCGCGCGCCAGTTCACCGACGACGTGGAGTGGTCGGCGGAGGACGGCAGCCGCACCGAGCACGAGTTCCTGTGCCGCTGCGTCGAGGCGGCGATCCAGGCCGGTGCCAACACCATCAACATCCCGGACACCGTCGGCTACGCCACGCCCGACGACATGGAGGCGATCTTCCGCATGCTGCGCGCCCGGGTACCCGGTGCGGACGGCGTGATCCTGTCGGCGCACAACCACAACGATCTCGGCCTCGCGGTCGCCAACACGATCGCCTCGCTGCGCGCGGGCGCACGCCAGATCGAGTGCACGATCAACGGCATCGGCGAGCGCGCCGGCAACGCCGCACTCGAGGAGATCGTCATGGCGCTGCGCACGCGCCAGGACGTGCTGCCGTTCCGCAACAATGTCGAGACCGCGAAGCTGCTGCGGGTGTCGCGCATGCTCTCGACCATCACCGGCTTCGACGTGCAGCCGAACAAGGCGATCGTCGGACGCAACGCGTTCGCCCACGAGAGCGGCATCCACCAGGACGGCGTGCTGAAGAACGCCGCCACCTACGAGATCATGACGCCGGAGAGCGTCGGCTGGACCCGCTCGTCACTGGTGCTGGGCAAGCATTCCGGCCGCGCCGCGTTCCGCGACAAGCTGCGCGCTCTGGGCTACGGCGAACTGGGCGAGAACCAGGTGAACGACGCCTTCATCCGCTTCAAAGCGCTCGCGGATCACAAGAAGACGCTCTACGACGATGATATCGTGGCTCTCGTCGACGACGAAGGGCGCGATCATGCGCATCTACGGTTCGTCTCGCTGGAGCTGCGTGCCGGCTCCAGACGGCCAGCGCACGCCGAGCTGGAGCTCGAGATCGAGGGCGAGCGGGTGAGTGCCAGCACCGGCGGCAACGGCCCGGTGGACGCGGCGTTCAACGCGATCCGTGCGCTGTTCCCGCACGAGGCGGTGCTGACGCTGTATTCGGTGGGCGCGATCACCGAGGGGTCCGACGCGCAGGCAAGGACCACGGTGCGACTGGAAGAACACGGCAAGATGGTGGACGGGCAGGGGGCGGATGCCGACACGGTCGTGTCCGCGACCCGCGCCTACCTCCACGCTCTCAACAAGTTGCTGGTCAAGCGGGCGCGACACGAACCGGAGGCGATCCCAGCATAGCCTCCTGCCCGTGAGCGAGGC
>CAXTOE010000539.1:0-2058 GCA_964245685.1 uncultured Acetobacteraceae bacterium
GTATCACGACGCCAAGCTTCCGGCGATCGAGGCGGAGCTCGGCGCGGCCGCGCCGGTGCACCCGCAGCTCGAGCAGACCCTGCTCTCCTTCTCGCTCGGCAAGCTGCGCCAGTCGCTCGGCGCCGACGACGAGGCGGTGCGCGCGGTGCTCGGCACCCAGTCCCCGGACGAGGTCGCGAGCCACGCCGTGAACTTCACCCACCTCGGCGATCCCAAGGTACGGCTGGCGCTGTGGCGCGGCGGCCAGACCGCGATCGCCGCGTCGAACGACCCGATGATCGTGCTGGCCCGCCGCGTCGAGCCGATCGCGCGCAGCCTGCGCGACCAGTGGGACCGCGACGTGATCGCGGCACAGCGCCAGGCCAGCGAGGCGATGGCGCGGGCACGCTTCGCACGGGAAGGCACCAGCGCCTATCCGGACGCCACCTTCACCCAGCGCCTGTCCTTCGGCGTGGTCAAGGGATGGGACGAGAACGGCACGCCGGTGCCGGCCTTCACCCACTTCAGCGGGCTGTACCGACGCGCGACCGGCAGCGAGCCGTTCAAGCTCAGCAAGCCCTGGCTGGATGCGAGGCAGCATCTAGACCTCGAGACCCCGTTCGACTTCGCCTCGACCAACGACATCATCGGCGGCAACTCGGGCAGCCCGGTGATCGACGCCCAGGGCCACGCGGTCGGGCTGATCTTCGACGGCAACATCCACTCGATCGGCGGCGACTTCGTCTTCGACGACAAGCTGAACCGCGCGGTGTCGGTGGACACGGCGGCGCTGCTGGCCGCGCTGCGCAGCGTCTACCGGAACCAGCCGCTGGCCGACGAGCTGGTCCGCGGGCACCTCTGAGCGCGGCACGGGCGCTTCCGCCGGCGCGGCGGGTGGCGCAGGATGGCACGTGGCCACCGCCGGGTCGCCACGACCGCAGCGGAGACCGGACGACAAGGCATGAGCGTATCGGGAGCCACAGCCGGGAGTCGGTCCGGCCGCAGCACTCGCCCGAAGGCCAAGGATAAGGACAGGTCGGCGCGCCTGCACACCGTGATCGCGCGCGACCTCGGCGTCGCCATCGCCGCGGGCGAGCTTCGGCCCGGCGACACCCTGTCCGGAGAGATCGCCTCCAGCGCCCAGCTCTCGGTGTCGCGCACCGCCTACCGCGAGGCGGTGCGCATCCTCGCCGCCAAGGGCATGGTCGAGAGCCGCACCCGCACCGGCACCCGGGTCAGCCCCCGCCCGCGCTGGAACATCCTGGATCCCGAGGTGCTCGGCTGGTTCCTGCAGACACGGCCGAGCGAGGCCTTCGTGCGCGACCTGTTCGAGGTGCGGCTGATGGTCGAGCCGCCCGCGGCGGCGCTGGCGGCGGAGCGGCGCACCGAGGTGCAGCTGCAGACGATGCGCGACGCGCTCACGGTGATGGACCGGCTCAAGCTCAACTCCGAGGCGGGACGCGCCGCCGACCGCGGCTTCCACCACGCGATCCTCGAAGCGACGCAGAACGAGGCGATCCTCGCCCTGTCCAGCAGCGTCTGCGCCGCGATCCGCTGGACCACCCAGTTCAAGCACCGGGTGCAGGGCACGCCGCGCGATCCGATCGTCGAGCACATGCAGGTGCTCGACGCGATCGACGCGCGCGACCCTGAGGCCGCGCGCAGCAGGATGACCGACCTGGTGCGCTTCGCCCTGGCCGACATGCACGCCTCGCTGCAGGCCGGCGCGCGCGAGCCGGTGCGTCACGACCAGGCGGTCGAACGCATCGGGGTTGAGCGGCCCGCCGCGCCGCGGCATAAGCGATCATGATGCTGGACTTGTCCGACAAATGAGCGGTGCATCGGCGTCCGAGCCCGCCACCGGGCTGATCGCGCTCGACTGGGGCACCAGCACGCTGCGCGCCTGGCGGCTGTCGCGCACCGGCGCGGTGCTGGAGTCGCGCCAGCAGGGCTGGGGCATCATGCATCTGCCCGAGGGCGGGTTCCCGGCCGCCTTCGCCGGCATCACGCGCGGCTGGCCCGCGCTCGGACACACGCTGCCCGCGATCGCCTGCGGCATGGTCGGCAGCCGTCAGGGCT
>CAXTOE010000540.1:0-2054 GCA_964245685.1 uncultured Acetobacteraceae bacterium
GGCACCCGTATGGTGGTGAAGCGCATGTCCAGCGCGTTCCACAGCAGCAGGCGTCCGGCCAGGGTCTCGCCGATCCCGGCGAGCTCCTTGATCACCTCTGTGGCCTGCAGGGTGCCCATAACGCCGGTCACCGCGCCGAGCACCCCGGCCTCGGCGCAGGACGGTACCTGGCCCGGATCCGGAGCACGCGGGTAGAGGCAGCGGTAGCAGGGTCCGCCGCGATGCGGCCGGAAGGTCGAGAGCTGGCCCTCGAAGCGCAGCACCGAAGCGGAGATCAGGGTGCGCTCCGCCAGCACGCAGGCGTCGCTGACCAGGTAGCGGGTGGCGAAGTTGTCGCTGCCGTCGCAGATCAGGTCGTAGCGCCGCACCAGCGCCATCGCGTTGCCGGCGTCGAGGCGGACGGGATGCGCCTGCACCTCGATCTCCGGGTTGATCGCCAGCATCGCGTCTCGCGCGGAGTCGACCTTGCGGCTGCCGATGCGCGCCGTGGCATGGGCGATCTGCCGCTGCAGGTTGGACAGCTCGACCACGTCGTCATCCACCAGCCCGATGCTGCCGACGCCGGCCGCCGCCAGGTAGAGTGCGAGCGGCGCGCCGAGGCCGCCGGCGCCGATCACCAGCACGCTCCCCCGTCGCAGCCTCTCCTGACCGACGCCGCCGATCTCGGCGAGCAGGATGTGCCGCGAGTAGCGGCGTATCTCGGCCTCGGAAAAATCAAGTTCCATGCGATTCCGAGGGTGCGCTCGAACCGTCCGTTCATCTAGTATCAACAGCTCGTGATGTAACCTTGACGCGGTTGGCCGTTCGGTAATGCTGCCGCCAGCACAGGAGCCGCCTCGCATGCACAGGCCCGGACGTCAGTCTCCCGCCCTGCGCCAGGGCCGCCGCCGGCGGGCCGGCCAGGTCAGCGTCGGCGCACTGGCGGCGGCGTGCCTGCTCTACCTGGCATCGCCCTTCGCCACGCTCTGGACCATGGGTGTGGCGCTGCAGCGGCACGACGACGCCGCCCTATGCGCCTCGCTCGACTGGAAGCTGGTCCGCAGCGGACTGAAGGACTCCCTCGGGCTGCGCGCGCCGGTGCAGCGGGTCAGCCAGCAGGAGGATCTGCCCGGGTTCGGAGAGTCGTTCGCCGTCGGCGTGGCCTCCAGCATGATCGACGACGACATCACCCCGGATCGGCTTGACGCGATGCTGAGTGCGCCCGCGATGCAGGGTCACGGCGTGGCCGGGCTGCCGCACGGGTTCTTCGTCTCCCCCGCCCGCTTCCAGGCCGAGATCCGCATCAAGGGCGAGGCGCCGGTCGAGATCAGCATGCGGATCGAGAAATGGCGCTGGAAGATCACCCGGATCCGGCTGCCCGAGGACATGCTGGCGCCACCGGCCGCCACCCACCTGGCGAGCGCCAGGAGCTGACGCGAGGCCGGCCTCAGCCCTCGGCGACGCGCAGCAGATCCTCGAACGCCACCACCAGGTGATAGAGCGTGCTGGCCGGCACCACGTCCGCGCGCGGCTCCCCGTTCGCATCGAACTGGTCGATCCACAATCCAGCGACCTGCGTCGCCAGGTAGCTGTCCAGCAGCATGTCGGTCACCCGGGCGGCATCGCCGTAGGCGCCGTTGGCGAGGTGCGCCTTGATCAACTCGGTCTGCGGCCAGGTGCGTCGTGTCTGGCGCAGCGGGCGGCCGAACTTGCTGCACTCGTCGATGGCGAAGCCGCTGGCGCCGATGCCGTGCCGCAGCCCGAACTCGTACAGGGCGCGCGCCTGGAAGCGGTAGTTCCGGCCGCCGGCATCGGCCAGGCGATGCAGCAGCCATGACCACTCGAAGTGATGCCCGGGCTCCACCGACTCGCCGCTCTGGCCACGGGCCAGGACCAGGTCGCGGGTGAAATACTCCCCCAGCGTACCGGTGGCGTGGTCGAAGAAGCGGCTCTCGAACAGGGCGGCGATCCGCTCGGCACGCTCCAGCCAGCGCCGTCCGGGCTCGCCGTTCTCCGAGGCAACCTCGTGCAGGGCGAGCATCGACTCCATCAGGTGCATATGCGGGTTGGAGCGG
>CAXTOE010000541.1:0-2051 GCA_964245685.1 uncultured Acetobacteraceae bacterium
GTGTCGGAGGGCGAGCGGGTCGCCTTCGTGCTCAGCTACGGCGCGTCGCACCTCCCGCCGCCGTCGCTGATCGACGTCGACGCCGCCCTGACGCGGACCGACGCGTTCTGGGGCGAGTGGTCGAGCCGCTGCGCCTACCAGGGTCCGCACCGCGACGTCGTGCTGCGCTCGATGGTGACGCTGAAGGGGCTGACCTTCGCCGAGACCGGCGGCATCGTCGCCGCAGCGACGACCTCGCTGCCCGAGCAGCTCGGCGGCCCGCGCAACTGGGACTACCGGTTCTGCTGGCTGCGCGACGCCGGCCTGACGCTGATCGCGATGATGGCGGGCGGCTACTACGACGAGGCGAAGCTGTGGCGCGACTGGCTGCACCGCTCCATCGCCGGCAGCCCCGACCAGATCCAGATCATGTACGGCATCGCCGGCGAGCGCAGCCTGCAGGAGTGGGAGGTGCCCTGGCTGGCCGGATATCAGGGGGCGGCACCGGTACGCGTCGGCAACGCGGCGGCCGGCCAGCTGCAGCTCGACGTCTACGGCGAGGTGGTCGCCGCCCTGCACCTGGCCCGGCAGGAGAACCTGCGCGAGCCGGGCTATGGCTGGTCGCTGCAGGTCGCCCTGGTCGAACACCTGGAGACGATCTGGCAGGAGCCGGACGAGGGCATGTGGGAGGTGCGCGGCGGCCGCAGGCAGTTCACCGTCTCCAAGGTGTTCGCCTGGATGGCGTTGGACCGCACGATACGCGACTGCGAGCAGTTCAGCCTGGAGGGGCCGGTGCAGCGCTGGCGCGAGGTGCGCGACCAGATCCACGAGGCGGTCTGCACGCAGGGGTTCAGCCAGGCGAAGGGCTGCTTCACGCAATCGTTCGGTTCCGAGGCACTCGATGCCGGACTGCTGCTGATCCCGGTCACCGGGTTCCTGCCGGCCGACGATCCCAGGATCGTCGCCACGGTGGCTGCGGTCGAGCGCGAGCTGATGGAGGACGGCTTCGTGCTGCGCTACCGCACCGAGAGCAGCGTCGACGGCATGCCCGGCCGCGAGGGCGCGTTCCTGGCCTGCACCTTCTGGCTGGTGGACGCCTACGTGCTGCAGGGACGCCACGACGAGGCGGAGGCGCTGTTCGCGCGCCTGGTGTCGCTCGGCAACGACCTGGGGCTGCTGTCGGAGGAGTACGATCCGCGCGCCAAGCGCCTGGTCGGCAACTTCCCGCAGGCCTTCTCGCATGTCGGCCTGATCAACTCGGCGGTCAACCTGCGCGACCGCGCCGTGCGTCTGCGCGGCGACACCCAGGCCGCGGCGGAATAGGAGCCTCAGTCGAAGGCCTGCGGCCTGAAGATCCGGGCCTAGAAGCTGTGCCCCAGCGAGGCCACGACGACGATCGAGGCGCCGATCACCAGCGTCATGCCGAGCAGCGAGCGGATGCTCTCGAACAGCGCCGGCTGCGGCCGGATCGCGCGCCGCGCCCTGCGGAACGGGCCGAAGAACGCCCAGAGGAACACCCCCGCCATCACCAGCGCCAGCCCCTGCATCGCGTTGATGTGCCAGTCGGCGTTGGCGAAGCCGCCCTCGCGGAAGATCTCCATCGACCAGCCGGTCAGCAGGACGATCGGCATCACGTGCCAGATCAGCCGGAAGAAGCGCGTCAGGGTCTGCAGGTTCACCGAAACGCGCTGGGTCTGGTCGAGCAGGTTGAGGCTGGGACGCAGCACCAGCAGCGCGTAGGCTGAACCGCCGACCCAGAGCGCCATGCCGAGCAGGTGCGTGGCGAGCACGACGCCCCAGAGGATGGTGGCGGATTGCGACTGCATCGTGGGCTCCGAGGCGACATCTTGCCGACGCGGGTCTCAATACGGCCTAGACCGGCGAAAGCAACAGCGTTCGGCCCGCGAAGGACATCCCGCTGATGGTGAAGCACTCCCTCATGCTGCTGACCCCGGACGAGATGGGCGAGGTGGATCGTCTGGCGGCGCTGTCGACCGCCTCCTACGGGCTTATGCAGAACGCCGGCCGCGCGGTGGCGCGCGCCGCGGTGCGGCACTACGCGCCCTGCCGCA
>CAXTOE010000542.1:0-2050 GCA_964245685.1 uncultured Acetobacteraceae bacterium
CGGCGGCCGGGCGCCGGGCCGGCACAGGCCGGGCGGATCGAGTGCCAGGCGGTAGAACTCGCCGTCGTGGTCGAGACGTTCCCCGCCGAGCAGGGTGCGCAGGACGCGCATGCACTCCAGCGTGCGTCGGTAGCGCGCGGCACTCTCCAGCGTCTCGCCGGGCAGGTCCGACGAGATGACGTTGATCGCCAGACGTCCGTCGAGCATGGCGCCGAGCGAGGCGAGCTGGCGCGCCTGCTGCGGCGGCCACATCTCGCCGGCGCGGATCGCGGCGAGCAGCCGGATGCGCCGGGTCAGCGGGGCCATCCCGGCGGCGAAGCTGACCGTGTCGATGCCGAGCGCGTAGCCCGAAGGCAGCAGCACGCCGTCCAGCCCGCACGTCTCGGCGGTCAGCACGATGTCGCGGCAATGCGCGAAGGAGGAGCGCAGCGCCGGGTCGGGCAGGCCGAGGAACTCGTAATCGTCGTCGCACAGGGCCGCGAACCAGCTCACCTCGCAGGCCGCGCGTCCGCGGTCTTCCTCGCTCATGCCTGCCCTTCCGGTCGGTGCGGCGGTGTAGGATAGCATCGCCGGCTTTGGGCTACGAGGTGGGCATGCGGTTCGGTTTGATCGGCACGGGACTGATGGCGCAGGAGCACATACGCAACCTCGCACTGCTGCCGGAGGCGCGCGTCGTGGGGCTGGCCGACCCGGTCGCGAGCTCGCTCGATTGGGCGCGACGTACGCTCGGCAAGACGATGGGCCAGGCCGCGCGCGACGTCGCCTGCTTCGCCGACGCGTCGGCGATGCTGCGCGAGACCCGGCCGGAGGCGGTGATAATTGCCTCGCCCAACCACACCCACCACGCCATCCTGAGCGGACTGCTCGGCGCAGGCCCGCTCGAGGGCCTGCACATCCTGTGCGAGAAGCCGATGGCGACCACGATCGTGGATGCGCGCGACATCGTCCGCCGCGCCGCCGGGCATCGCGGCGTGTTCTGGATCGGCATGGAGTACCGCTTCATGCCGCCGGTGCATCGCTTCATCGAACAGCTCGGATCCGGGCGCGTCGGTGCGCTGCGACGCATCGCCATGCACGAGCATCGCTTTCCATTCCTGCCCAAGGTCGGTGACTGGAACCGCTTCAACGCCAACACGGGCGGCACCATGGTCGAGAAATGCTGCCATTTCTTCGACCTGATGCGCCTGATCGCGCGCAGCGAGCCGGTGCGCGTGTTCTGCTCGGGGGCTGCCGACGTCAACCATCGCGACGAGCGGCATGACGGCCGGATCCCCGACATCATCGACAACAGCTTCACCGTGGTCGATTTCGACTCCGGCCTGCGCGCGATGCTCGACCTGTGCATGTTCGCCGATGGTGCCGAGGAGCAGGAGCAGCTGGTGGCGATCGGGGATGCCGCCAAGCTCGAGGTCGGCATCCCGAGCGGCACCCTGACGTACTCGCCGCGTGTCCCGCTGGGCGCGCCGAAGCGGGTCGCGCGCGAGCATGTCGGCGTCGAGGCGGCGCTGCTCGCGGCGGGGCATCATCACGGCGCCACCTTCCACCAGCTGCGCGGCTTCCTCGACGCCGCCGCGGGTTGTGGGCCGGTGCAGGTGACGGCGCGCGATGGGCTGATGGCGGTGGCCATGGGGCTGGCCGCGGAGACCAGTGCGCGCGAGGGCAGGGCGGTCCCGCTCGGCGAGATCCTGGAGCATTGTTCTAACGACTGATCGCGTCCGGCGGTGCCAGCAGGCGGAGCGCCAGCCAGGCCAGCGGGTACAAGCCGGCGACGCCGAGGAACATCCACAGGAAGCCGCCCTGGTCGTGCACCACCCAGCCGGTGAGGCGGAGCATCAGCGTGCCGCCGAGATTGCCGCAGAACGCGCCGAACCCGACCACGGCGCCGACCCGGGCGGCGGGGACGGCGTCGGCGGCGAAGGCGAACAGGTTGGTTGAGAACGCCTGGTGCGCGGCGAGTGCCACGCCCACGATCAGCACCGCCGTCCAGGGGCCGCGGCACCACAGCGCGCCGCACACTGGCAACACCGCCAGTGCCGCGACCCCCATGACG
>CAXTOE010000543.1:0-308 GCA_964245685.1 uncultured Acetobacteraceae bacterium
CCTCCGGATCTGACGGGACTCGGAAGCTTCAGCCAGGCGCTCGGAGCCGGCCAGACGCCGCAGCAGATCGCGCAGAGCATCGCCACCTCGCCGGAGTTCCTGGCCGATCACGCCGCGCAGGATGCATCGGCGCTGGTGACCAGCCTCTATGCGAGCGGTCTAGGTCGGACGCCCGATCAGGCTGGCCTGCAGTATTTCGTCGGAGCGCTCCACTCCGGCGCCACGACCGGCAGCATCCTGTTGGCCATCGCCGACTCACCGGAGGCCCACGGGCACCTGATCCTGCCGATCTGACACCGGACAGCCAA
>CAXTOE010000543.1:318-1572 GCA_964245685.1 uncultured Acetobacteraceae bacterium
CACCGTCGCCCGCAGCCCGTGCGGCCTGCGGTTGCTCAGCGTGATGTCGCCGCCATGGCCGCGCACGATGTTGCGCGCGATCGACAGCCCGAGCCCGGTGCCGCCGGTCTCTCGGTTGCGGCTGGCCTCCACCCGGACGAAGGGTTCGAACACCCGCTCCAGGTCGCCGGGCGCGAGCCCCGGTCCGTCATCCTCGATCAGCACCGCAACGTTGCCCTGATGCGGCGGCTTCAGCGTCACCCTCGCCCCGCCGCCGTAGGCGATGGCGTTGCCGATCAGGTTCGAGATCGCCCGCTTCAGCGCCATCGAGCGCGCCTGCACGGTGATCTGCGGCGGCTCCACGTTGAACCCGATCTGGTTGGCCATGTCCGGACGGCCCTCGATCGCCTCGTCCAGGATGGTGCGCATCAGGGCTGCGAGGTCGAGCCGCACCAGCGGCTCGCGGTTGGCGCTGTCACGGCCGAAGGCGAGGGTGGCGGACACCATCGCCTCGAGCTCGTCGAGGTCGGCGGTGAACTTCCGGCGCAGCTCGTCATCCTCGATGAACTCCGAGCGCAGCTTCAGCCGGGTGATCGGCGTGCGCAGGTCGTGGCCGATGGCCGTCAGCAGCAGGGTGCGGTCGGTGACGAAGCGGCGGATCCGGCTCGCCATGGTGTTGAAGGCGACCGCGGCGGTGGCGACCTCCAGCGGGCCGTCCTCGGGCAGCGGCGGCGCGTTGACGTCGCGCCCCAGCGCTTCCGCGGCTGCCGCGAGGGTGCGCACCGGTGCGGTGAGCCGTCGTACCGCCCAGTGCGTGAGCAGGCCGGTGGCCCCGATCATCAGCGTGAACGCGATCGGGAAGGTCGGCGAGGCGAACGGGTTCGGCGACGGGATGCGGAACGCCGTGCTGACCCAGCGTCCCTCGTCGGGCAGGTGCATCGAGACGGTGAACTGCCGGCGCGTCGGATTGAAGCCGACCAGCGTCTGCGTCGGACGCAGGTGCGCCGGCAACGGCACCATCTGGATGTTCATCCGCATGGCGTGCTGCAGCGGCGGGCCGGCCGCATCGATCTCGGCGACGTCCGGACCGGGCGTCAGGCTGACGTGGAAGCTGGGCGGCAGCTTCATCTGCGCGGCCTCGCGGTCGCGCTCGTCGCCGTCGGTCTCGACGATGGAGCGGTAGATGCCCGCGACGCGCATGCCGCTCTCGCGCATCATCTCGATGCGGTCGATGCTGATCCGGTCCAGGGCGTGGATCGCGAGGCCCGCCGTGAC
>CAXTOE010000543.1:1582-2042 GCA_964245685.1 uncultured Acetobacteraceae bacterium
CCCACAGTCGCACATACTCCAACTCCCGCTGCACCGCCGCCTGCACCACGCCCAGGCAGGTCAGCAGCACCAGCGCGGTCCGCGCCGCCAGGCTCCTCGGCCACAGCCGGGGAGTCCAGGACGCGGCGCGCCGCGTCGCGGGGGCGGGTGGACCGCCCGCGTCCGCCTCAGACCCGTTCGACATCGGCCGCCAGCACGTAGCCGCCGCCGCGCACGGTCTTGATCACCTGGGCATTACGACCGTCATCCTCGAGCTTGCGCCGCAGTCGGCTGATCGCGACGTCGATCGCGCGGTCGAACGGCCCCGCCTGTCGCCCGCGTAGCAGGTCGAGCAGCATGTCGCGCGTCAGCACCCGGTTGGCGCGATCGAGCAGCGCCACCAGCAGCTCGTACTCGCCGCCGGTCAGCGGCACCTCGACGCCGTCCGGATTGAGCAGGCGGCGGCGCGTGGGCTCCAGCG
>CAXTOE010000544.1:0-1394 GCA_964245685.1 uncultured Acetobacteraceae bacterium
GCCGCGACCAGATCGCGCAGACCCAGATCGTCTCCGCCTCCGGCAGCGTCACCAAGGTCGACTACGTCATGCGGCAGTTCCCGCAGGGCTGGCAGGCGATCGACGTGCTGCTCGACGGTCACATCAGCCAGGTCGCGGTGCAGCGCTCTGACTTCGACTCGACGCTGTCCAGCGGCGACGCCACGCCGCTGATCCAGAGCCTCCGGAAGAAGATACAGAGCTTTTCCGAGACCTGACCGTTGTCGCGCACCCAACCGCCAGCCGCAGGGTCCGAACTCGCCGGATGACCGCCCCATGACCGCCCTGTCGTTCTCGCCCGCGCTGCTGGCCGCAGCCCTGGAAGGCATCGCCGTCCTGGGCTGCATGCAGGCCCTGGCCGGCGCGATCGTGGTGGAACGGTTCCGCCGCCGGGTCGGCGTGCAGCAGGCCGCCGCCAGCCCGGACCTGGAGCTGCCGCCCATCACGGTGCTCAAGCCGCTGCACGGCGACGAGCCGATGCTCGAGGCGGCGCTGGAGGGCATCGTCACCCAAGGCTACCCGCGCTTCCAGGTCGTGTTCGGCGTGCAGAGCGCCACCGACCCGGCCATCGCGGTGGTGCAGCGACTGCGCCGTCGCTTTCCCGACCGCGACCTGTGCCTCGTGATAGACTCCACCGACCACGGCCAGAACCGCAAGATCGGCAACCTGATCAACATGCTGCCGCATGCGGCGCACGACCTGCTGGTGATCTCGGACTCCGACATCCATGTCCGGCCCGACTACCTGCTGCAGGTGGCGCGCAGCTTCGCCGACCAGGCGGTCGGGCTGGTCACGACTCTGTACCACGGCGTCCCGGCCTCCCCCACCCTGTCGCGCCGCTTCGGCGCCGGGCAGATCAACCACAACTTCCTGCCCGGCGTGCTGCTGTCGCGCCTGCTCGGGCGGCAGGATTGCCTCGGCTCCACCATGGCGCTGCGCCGAGAGACGCTGGAGGCGGTGGGGGGGCTGGCGATGCTCTCGGCCCACGTCGCCGGCGACAGCGTGCTGGGCAAGCTGGTGCGCGGACAGGGCCGGAGCATCGCCATCGCCCCGTGCCTGACCGCGACCACCATCGCCGAGACCGGAGCCGCGGACCTGTTCGCCCACGAACTGCGCTGGGGCCGCACGGTGCGCGCGGTCGAGCCGCTCGGCTACGCCCTCTCGGCGGTGCAGTTCCCGCTGTTCTGGTCCAGCCTCGCGGTGATCGCGGCCCCGCAGGCCGGCTGGGCCTGGATCCTGTTCGCCGTGATGTGGGCGCTGCGCGGCGCGGTCGCCGCCCGGATCGACAGGCTGATCGAAGCCATGGGCGGTCGCGGCGGCACCACGCCGTTCCTTCTGCTGCCGGCCCGCGACTGGCTTTCGGCGGTGATCATGGC
>CAXTOE010000544.1:1404-2033 GCA_964245685.1 uncultured Acetobacteraceae bacterium
TCGATCGCGCCGCAGACCATGTCGCACGCGCTGCTGGCACGCAGCACCAGACTCTCGCTCAAGGTGACCGACCCGTCATGATGAAGACCCTGTTCCTGCAACCTCCCTCCTTCGACGGCTTCGACGGCGGTGCCGGCTCGCGCTACCAGGCCAAGCGCGAGATCAAGTCGTTCTGGTACCCGACCTGGCTCGCCCAGCCGGCGGCGCTGGTCCCGGACAGCCGGCTGATCGACGCGCCGCCGGCGCGGCTCGGGCTGGAGCCGGTGCTCGCCGACGCGCGCGACCGCGACCTGGTGGTGCTGCACACCTCGACGCCCTCGTTCGCCTCCGACGTGAAGGTGGCGCAGGCGCTGAAGGACGCGAAGCCCTCGCTCAAGATCGGCATGGTCGGCGCCAAGGTGGCGGTGCAGCCGGAGGAGAGCCTGCTCAAGGGCGCGCCGATCGACTTCGTCGCCCGCAACGAGTTCGACTTCACCATCAAGGAGGTGGCGGAGGGCCGCGATTTCAAGGACATCGACGGCATCTCGTTCCGCAACGCCGACGGCACCATCGTGCACAACCGCGAGCGCGCGATGATCGAGAACATGGACAGCCTGCCGTTCGTGACCGACGTCTACAAGCGCGACCTG
>CAXTOE010000545.1:0-2032 GCA_964245685.1 uncultured Acetobacteraceae bacterium
GGCAGTAGCTCGCGCGGGGCACGCCCGCCTCGCGCAGCAGCGCCTGTGCGGCGTCGCGCCTCTCCCGGTCCGGCAGCAGCACCGCGTAGACCGCCCAGGCGCTGCGGCTCAGCGGCACCCGCGCCGGCGGCAGCACCTTGCCGGCGAGGCCGCGGTCGTAGAAGCGGGCCACCTGCTCGCGGCGCTCGAGCTCGGCGTCGAAGCTCTCGAGCTTGGCCAGCAGCACCGCCGCCTGCAGCGTGTCGAGCCGGCCGTTCATGCCGGTGCGCAGCACCTCGTAGCGGGAGTCGCCCTCGCCGTGGCTGCGCAGCGAGCGGTAGAGGCGCGCGCGCTCGGGATCGTCGGTCAGCAGCGCGCCGCCATCGCCGTAGCCGCCGAGCGGCTTGGAGGGAAAGAAGCTGACCGCGGTCGCGTCCGCCTCGCGGCCGAGCCTGCGACCCAACAGGCTGGCGCCGAAGCTCTGCGCGCAGTCGTCGAGCAGGAACAGCCCCTCCTGCGCAGCCAGCGCGCGCAGCTCCGGCCAGGGTGCCGGCTGGCCGAACAGGTCGACGCCGATGACCGCCCGCGGCCGCAGCTGCGCCGGTCCATCGCCGCGCCGCACCGCGTCGATGCGCGCGCGCAGCGAGGCGACGTCGATCTGGAACGTGCGCGGGTGGACATCGACGAACACCGGGACCGCGCCCAGCAGCAGCGGCACCTCGGCGGTCGCGGTGTAGGTGAAGGCGGGCAGGAACACCGCGTCGCCCGGCCCAATCCCTTCGGCCATCATCGCGATCTGCAGCGCATCGGTCCCCGAGCTGACCGCGACGCAGGCCGCCGCACCGCAGTAGCCGGCGAGTCGCTGCTCCAGCTCGCCGACCTCAGGGCCGAGCACGAACTGGCAGTGGTCGAGCACCGCCTGCAGCCGGGCGCGCAGGCTCGGCGCGATCCGCGCCTGCTGCGCCCTGAGGTCGAGGAAGGCGATCGGGGTCATGACGCGACCTCCAGCGAGGGGTGCACCAGCCCGTCCGGGTTGTGGTCGAACTCCGGCACCAGGCCGCGCAGCAGCCGGATCGCGCTCGCGGCATCGTTGTCGCGGCAGGCGGCCGCGATCGCGTCGATGGCGCGGCCGACATCGGCGCGGTCGGCGGTGCGCGGCGTGGCCATCAGCAGCCCCGGATGGCCGGTGCGCACCGGCGGCTCGCGGCCGTGGAACAGCTCCTCGGTGAGCTTCTCGCCGGGACGCAGGCCGGTGAAGCGGATCGCCACGTCCTGGTCCGGACGCAGGCCGGCGAGGCGGATCATCTGCCGCGCCAGGTCGACGATGCGCACCAGCTTGCCCATGTCGAGCACGAAGATGCCGCCGTCGTGCAGCGCGCCCGGCTCGGCTTCCCCGGTCGCAGGACCGGTATCCACGATGCCCAGCACGCTGGCCTGCAGCACCAGCCCGACCGCCTCGGGGACGGTCATGAAGTAGCGGCGCATCTCCGGGTGGGTGACGGTGAGCGGGCCGCCGCGCTCGAGCTGGCGTCGGAACAGCGGCACCACCGAGCCGCTGCTGCCGAGCACGTTGCCGAACCGCACGGTGACGCAGCGCATCGCCGGCTCCTCGGCGCCCCCCCCGTCCGCGCCGCGGCGCGCCTCGATGTCGAGCGCCTGGCAGTACATCTCGGCGGCGCGCTTGGAGGCGCCCATCAGGCTGCTCGGGTTGACCGCCTTGTCGGTGGAGATCAGCACCATCGCGTCCGCACCCGAGCGGCGTGCCGCGTCGGCCACCTGTCGGGTGCCGACGATGTTGGTGAGCAGGCCCTCGCAGGGGTTGAGCTCCACCATCGGCACGTGCTTCAGCGCCGCCGCGTGGAACACCAGCTGCGGGCGGTACTGCTCGAACACCGCCCGCATCCGCCCGTCGTCGCGGGTGTCGGCGATGACCACCGCGCGCGGCAGCGCCGGCGCCGCCTCGGCGAGCTCGATGTCGATCTGCCAGAGCGCGAACTCGGAATGGTCGAGCAGCACCAGCTGCGACGGCTGCAGCGAGGCCACCTGCCGCGCC
>CAXTOE010000546.1:0-2030 GCA_964245685.1 uncultured Acetobacteraceae bacterium
ATGTCGTGCAGGCCGCCGGACCGCAGGATCAGCAGCCGGTCCGCCGCTTGCGGCGCCTCCTCGCCGTCGGCGGTCGCAAGCGGCACCGCGGTCTCCGCGCCGAGCCCGTGCAGAGACGCGATCAGGTCGTGGCTGGCCCGCACGTCGACGCCGCTGAACCGCTCGTCGAGCAGCAGCACCCGGCCCGGTTCCGCCAGCCTGCGTCCGAGCACCACCTTCTGCTGGTTTCCGCCGGAGAGCCGCTCCAGGCGGTCGTCCGGTCCACGGCAGACGATGCTAGCGCCGGATCGGCTTCAGCGCCGCGGCGCGCTCCCATCCGACGGGTGCCAAGCCCGTTCGTCCCGTCCATCGTAGCAGGTGCGGCAGCGCGATGACGTCGGCGATGGTGGCGCCGCGCGAGCCGACGGCCGGGAACGAGTTGCGCCAGCGATCCTCGGCGGCGAGAAAACCCTGGCCCGCGCCGAGTGACGGGAACCGCGTGGCCGCCAGGCGACGCCCGCCCGCGTCATCGCGCCGCCTCATGGGGGATCGCGCCGAACAGTGTCCGGAGCAGACGCGGCTTGCCGGCACCGAGTGCTCCGAACAGCACGGTGACTTCGCCGCCACGAAGGACGAGGTCGAGTGCAGGACCGCCGTTCCGGATCGGCAGCCGGTCGGTGCGCAGGATCGCCGAGCCCGGCACCGGCGGGCGCCGGGTCGCATCCGACAAGGCGCCGACCATGATCCGGAGCGCCTCCGCGAGGTCGAGGGGTCGCGCAGCACGACGGCGCGATCGGCGATCCGGCGAGGATCGGCGGCACGATGGGACACCAGGATCACCGTGACCCGCTGCGCCTTTAGCCGGTCGAGCGCCGCGAAGAGGCGAGATGCTTCCGGCGCCGAGAGCGATGCGGTGGGCTTGTCGAGGATCAGCACGCGCTTCTCGCCAGCGAGGCCGCGCGCGACTCCCACCAGCTGTCTCTCGGGCCGCATCCACCACCTGATGCACGACGGCGATCCTGCGGGCGCGTGCCGCCGCGGGAGCCTCGCGCCGAACCACGCGACGGTCGATCTCGATGGTGCCGCGGTCCGGCGACAGCGCTTCGCCACGCGCCACCGCACGGTCGACGTCGTCGAGCGCCCGCGTCGGGCCGGAACGCTTGGCGAGCCCGCGGACCTGCAGGATCGGCGGCTCGGCGGCCCGGCGCTCACGCGGTATCGAGCGCCTGCGCGAGGTCGCCGATGATGTCGTCGACATGCTCGATGCCGATCGACAGGCGCACATAGCACGGGCTCACCCCGGTCGCCGTCTGCTCGATCTCGGTCAGCTGCGAGTGGGTGGTCGTCGCGGGATGGATCGCGAGGCTGCGGGCGTCGCCGATATTGGCGACGTGGTAGAAAAGCCTGAGGCTCTCGATGAAGCGTCGTCCGGCTTCGGCGCCGCCGCGCAACTCGAAGCCCACCAGCGCGCCGTAGCCGCCATGCAGGATGGCGTCGGCGCGCCGCCTCGCCTCGCCGCCCTGCAGCGAGGGATGGACGACGCGCACGACCGCGTCGTGGCCCGCGAGATAGCGCGCGACCGCCTCGGCATTCGCATTGTGCTGCCGCATGCGCAGCGGCAGGGTCTCGAGGCCCTGTATCAGCTGGAAGGCCGAGAACGGCGACATCGCCGCGCCGAGATCGCGCAGTAGCACGACGCGCGTCCGCAGCGCGAAGGCGATCGGGCCGAGCGGCTTTGCCGCCTCGATCCAGTTGACGCCGTGATAGGAGTTGTCAGGCTGCGACAGCAGAGGGAAGCGGTCGGCGTGTCGCTCCCACGGAAATGTCCCGCCATCAATGATCACGCCGCCGATCGTCGTGCCGTGGCCGCCGATGAACTTCGTCGCCGAGTAGACCACCACCGCGGCGCCGTGATCGAGCGGCCGCGCGATGATCGGCGAGGCGGTGTTGTCGACGATCAGCGGGATGCCCAGCCGACGGCCGAGGGCAGCGACCTCCTTGATCGGGAACACCTCGAGCTTCGGGTTCGGCAGGGTCTCCCCGTACCAGGC
>CAXTOE010000547.1:0-2018 GCA_964245685.1 uncultured Acetobacteraceae bacterium
CGGTAAACGCGACGTCGCGGCCGAGGACGCGGTGATCGTCGACGAGCTGCCGCGAGTATGGCGCATCGTCTATCATTGCGGCTTCATGGAACGGTTGCGGATCGACGACATGCTGCCGGCGCTGAAGGCGACGCTGCCGGCGGTGCTTCGAGTGCGCCCGAACAGGCACTGCACGAACTCGCTGCGGCCGGCGCCGATCAACCCGTACAGCCCGACCACCTCGCCCTCGTGTACGTCGAGCGAGATGTCGGAGAAGCCCTGGCCGCTCAGGTTCGACACCCGCAGCAGCGCAGCACCACGCGCCACCGGCTCCTTGTAGTGCACCTCCTCGATGGAGCGCGCGACCATGTCGCGGATCAGCGCGCGCTCGTCGGTGTCCGCCGTCCGGTGGGTGGAGATCAGCACGCCGTCGCGCAGCACCGAGACGCGGTGCGAGAGCTCGAAGATCTCCTCCATGCGATGGCTGATATAGACGATGGTGACGCCCTCGCCATTCAGCCGGCGCACCAGCCGGAACAGCTGGTCGGTCTCCTGTCGAGTCAGGTAGCCGGTCGGCTCGTCGAGGATCAGGAACCGGGTGCCGCGCATCGCCGCGCGCGCCGTCGCCACCAGCTGCTGCTGGCCGATGGTGAGCGCGCCGAGCAGGGCGCCGGCGTCGATCTGGAAGCCGAGATCGTCCAGCACCGCCTGCGCGGTGGCGCGCATCTCGCGCTTGCGCAGCAGGCCGCCGCCGCTCTTCTCGTCGCCCAAGAACATGTTGGCGGCGACGTCGAGATGGCGGCACAGCACCACCTCCTGGTGCACCGCGTTGATGCCGAGCGCGATCGCGTCGTGCGGCGTCTGCAGCGCCACCTCCCGGCCGCGCCACAGGATCTCGCCGCCGCTGCGCGGATAGGCGCCGGTGAGGATCTTGATCATGGTCGACTTGCCGGCACCGTTCTCGCCGACCACGGCGTGGATCTCGCCCTCCCGGAAGGCGAGGCTGACGGCCTTCAGCGCGTAGGTGCCGGTGAAGCGCTTGTCGACGCCCCTCAGCTCCATGATCGGCGTCGTGTCGTCCGACACGAGGGAGATCAGTCCAGCTTTGGATTGAGCAACGCCTGCGAATGCGGCGTGTCGATGTTGGTCTTGTCGATGGTGTTGACGCCGGTATCGACGTTCTTCGGCACCGGCTGGCCGCGCGACGCCGCCAGCGCGGTCTTCACCCCGTCATAGCCCATGCGATACGGGTCCTGCACGATCATCGCCGCCACCAGCCCGTCGCGCACCTCACCGGCCAGCTTCTGGTCGCTGTCGAACGCCACCATGCTCAGCTTCGGCGGCTTGATCTCGGCGATCGCCTGGCTTGCACCCTGGCTCATCGTCAGGTTGACGCAGAAGATGCCGGCGAGGTCCGGATTGGCGGTGAGCAGGTCGTTGGCGATGTTGAGCCCGGTGGTGACCTGTCCGTCGGCGACGCGCACCGCGATGATCTTCAGGTTCGGAAACTTCGCCGCCAGCTCCGCCTTGAAGCCCTGGACGCGCTGGTCGAGCGAGCCGACGCCGGGCAGCGAGACGATGATCGCGACGTCGCCGGTGGCGCTGCCGTTCTTGGCCTTGATCGCGGCACCCAGCGCGTCGGCGGCGGCGGCGCCGCCCTTGACGTTGTCGGTGGTCAGGAACGAGGTGAAGGCCTGGGTGTCGGCGGCGGAATCGATGCCGATGATCTTCACCGTCTTGGCGGCGTCGGTGATCGGTGGCCCGAGGGCGGCGAACTGGGTCGGCGAGATCACGATGGCGGCGGGATGCGAGGCGGTGGCGTTCTCCAGCGCGCTGAGCTGGCCCGGGATGTCGGCCTCGCTCTGCGCGCCCATCGCCGGCACGTTGATGCCGAGGTCCTTGCCGGCCTTGCGCGCGCCCGCCAGCACGATCTGCCAGTATTGCGCGGTGGTGTCCTTGACGATGATCGGAATGGTCTCGGCGGCGCGCGCCGGGGGGACGGCGCGCCGCGGCAGCCCGGCGGCGAACGCGCCGGCCCA
>CAXTOE010000548.1:0-2017 GCA_964245685.1 uncultured Acetobacteraceae bacterium
TAAGCCGCCCCTGCATCGAACTGACGCCGGGCACGTATCTGCCGGGCCTTCGCCGTACCGAGGATGATCTAGATGTCTCGCCGCTGCCAGATAACCGGCAAGGGCGTGCTGACGGGAAACAACGTCAGTCATGCCAACAACAAGAGCCGTCGCCGCTACTTGCCGAACCTGCAGGAGACCTCGCTGCTCTCCGACGTGCTCGGCGGTTCGGTGCGCATGCGCCTGACCACCAACGGCATCCGCACCATCGAGCATAACGGCGGCCTGGACTCGTTCCTGCTCGGAACGCCGAACCGTCGTCTGCCGCTCGAGGCACAGGCCCTGAAGCGTCGCATCCTGCGCGCCCAGAGCAAGAAGGCTGCTGCCCAATCTGGCTGAGCCACTGGGCTGAGCCGGCCTTCGGGCTTGCAAAACCGCGGCACCTGACGCATGTCAGGCGCCTGTTCTGCCGGTCGGCCTTCGCCATGCCCTGAGCTGCCGCGTCCGGCAGCGTGGACCTGGACCGGCCTATTCGGCTTGCCAGTGGCATGCAGGCGGGCGGGTCCGCAGGATCCGGTGGCACCCGCACCTCGTCGATACCAGCAAGATCCTCCCGGAGGTCCGCGTGTCCGCACATTCCGAGCTATCGAAGATCCGAAACATCGGAATCACGGCGCACATCGACGCCGGCAAGACCACCACGACCGAGCGCATCCTCTACTACACCGGCGTGTCGCATAAGATCGGCGAGGTCCACGAGGGCAACACCACCACCGACTACATGGACCAGGAGCGCGAGCGCGGCATCACCATCACCTCGGCCGCGGTCACCTGCGAGTGGAAGGACCACCGCATCAACATCATCGACACGCCCGGCCACATCGACTTCAACATCGAGGTGAACCGCTCGCTGCGCGTGCTCGACGGCGCGGTGTTCATCATCGAGGGCGTGGCCGGCGTGCAGCCGCAGTCCGAGACCAACTGGCGCCTCGCCGACCGCTACCGCGTGCCCCGCATCATCTTCATCAACAAGCTCGACCGCACCGGTGCCGACTTCTACCGCGCCTTCGACACGCTGAAGGAGAAGCTCGACATCGTGGCATTGCCGCTGCAGCTGCCGATCGGCATCGAGGAGACCTTCATCGGCGTCGTCGACCTGGTCGAGATGAAGGCGATCGTCTGGGAGGGCGGCGAGCTCGGTGCCCGCTTCCACGACGAGCCGATCCCGGCCGAGCTCGCCGAGCGCGCCGCCGAGGCGCGCCAGCTGCTGCTCGACACCGCACTCGCCGCCGACAACGAGGCGATGGAGGAGTATTTCGAGAAGGGCGACGTCGACGTCGCCACCCTGAAGCGCGCCATCAAGAAGGGCACGATCTCCGGCGAGTTCCGGCCGGTGCTGTGCGGCACCGCCTTCAAGAACAAGGGCGTGCAGCCGCTGCTCGACGCGGTGCTGGACTACCTGCCGGCACCCGACGACGTCGAGGGCATTCGCGTCGCCGCCGAGGAAGGCCATGAGGACGACGATCCCACCACGCGCCGTCTGATCCGGATCGATCCCAAGGCGCCGTTCGCCGGTCTCGCCTTCAAGATCATCAACGACAAGTACGGTACGCTGACCTTCGTGCGCGTCTATTCCGGCACGCTGAAGTCGGGCGACATGGTGATGAACACCACCAAGGACCACAAGGAGCGCATCGGGCGGATGTTCCAGATGCACGCCGACAAGCGGGCCGAGATCAAGGAGGTGCAGGCGGGCGACATCGCCGCCTTCGTGGGCCTCAAGGACACCGGCACCGGCGATACGCTGGCCGCCGCGGAGGACCAGGTGATCCTGGAGCGCATGGCGTTCCCGGTGCCGGTGATCGACATCTCGGTCGAGCCGCGCACCAAGGACGCGGTCGAGAAGATGACGCTGGCGCTGCAGAAGTTGGCCGGCGAGGATCCGTCGCTGCGCCTGAAGACCGACCAGGAGAGCGGCCAGACCATCCTGTCCGGCATGGGCGAGTTACACCTCGAGATCATCATCGACCGGCTGCGC
>CAXTOE010000549.1:0-2017 GCA_964245685.1 uncultured Acetobacteraceae bacterium
CGCTCGACATGGTCGGGATCTCGGCCGGCAGCGATCGTCTTGCCGACGGGCAGGCTGACCTGCCACTGCTCGTTGCGGAAGAACTCGGCCAGCATCGCCAGGCCGAAGCGATGCTGCTCGCCCGGTGCCGTGACCAGCATGGCGCAGCGCGGCCTGACGCCCTCGACGACGCTGTAGGCGAAGGCCGGCCGCAGCCCGTTCATGATGCCGTGCAGCAGCACCGTGCCGGTGGTGACGTCGAGGAACGAGCAGCGGTCATCACTCCACAGCTCGCCCAGGTGTCGCGCGGCGGGTGCCAGCACCTGCAGGCAGATCGACTCCGCCGGCAGTCCGCCCTGGCTCAGCTCCTCGATGCGCAGCCTGATCGCCGCGTGATCGCCGCCTATCAGCTCGGCCGCGAACGCCGCGATGAAGGCGTCGCCGGCGGTGTCCGAGACGGGTATGGGTGCCGCCTGCGCTCCGGCATCAGCGGCCGGAACGGCCTCCGGGCCGGTCGCGGCCGTCGACGGACCGGCACCGAAACGGGCCTGTTGCGCCGCGAGCAGCCTCGGCACGATCTCGGCCTCGACGACGCTGGCGATCGCGCTCAATGTCCGCGTGTGGTCGAGATCCGGCATCGCCGTGCTCGCAGAAGCCTTGGTCCTGGAACTTCCGCGCTTCTGCCTCGCGACCGCCATAGGCCCTGCTCCGTGTCCCGTCATATTCAAAGCGTTTCCCCAACCAGCTGTCAACCGCACGTTACGTCAATCTGGCTTGACACTTTCACCGGGCGGGTCCTAGCGTTGCGCCACCAGCTGCGAGCGGCCGGCGACGGAGCCCTTCATGATCTCGATATCGCGGACAGGGACCAGGCAGCGGCGGGTGAAGCCTCTCTACACTCCCGAGCAGCGCCGTCGCCGCGACGCATCGCGCTGGACCCTGGTGCAGGGCATCCTGGCGCCGGTCCAGTTCGCGGTGTTCCTGGTCAGCCTGTGCCTGGTGCTGCACGCCCTGCTCACCGGCCACGGCGTCGGGCTCGCGTCGGGCTCCGTCGTGATCAAGACCCTCGTGCTCTACACGATCATGGTCACCGGCGCGTTCTGGGAGCACGACATCTACGGCCGCTACCTGTTCGCGCCCGCGTTCTTCCGCGAGGACGCGGTCAGCATGGTGGTGATCGCGCTGCATACCGCCTACGTCGTGGCGCTGCTGACCGGCGGCCTGACTGCAGCGCAGATGCTGATCCTCGCCCTGGTCGCCTACGCCAGCTACCTGGTCAACGCCGCCCAGTTCGTCGTCAAGCTGCGCGCGGCGCGGCGCTGCAAGCCGCCCCAGCTGGTGTGGAGCCGCGCGGCATGAGCGGCTGCGACGCGATCGGCGAAACCGTGCCGGTACTGCGCGAGCGCGGCCAGCGAGAGGTGTTCTGCGGGCTGACCGGGATCGTCTGGCTGCACCGCCGCATCCAGGACGCGTTCTTCCTCGTCGTCGGGTCGCGCACCTGCGCGCACCTGCTGCAATCGGCGGCCGGGGTCATGATCTTCGCCGAGCCGCGATTCGCCACCGCGATCATCGAGGAGCGCGATCTCGCCGGACGCGCCGACGTCGACGAGGAGCTGAACCGGGTCGTGACCCGGCTGCTGCAGCGGCGCCCGGAGATCCGGCTGCTGTTCCTGGTCGGGTCCTGCCCGTCGGAGGTCATCAAGCTCGACCTGGGGCGGGCGGCGCAGCGGCTCTCCCGGGTGTTCGCCCCCGACGTGCGCGTGCTCGCCTATTCCGGCAGCGGCATCGAGACCACCTTCACCCAGGGCGAGGATGCCTGCCTCGCCTCGATGGTGCCGGAGATGCCCGAGGGCGGAACCCAGCCCGCGCTGCTGGTCGCCGGCACGCTGCCCGACATCGTCGAGGCGCAGATGGCGGACCTGTTCGCGCGCACCGGCCTCGACCGCGTCGCCTTCCTGCCGCCGCGCCGCGCGGCCGAGCTGCCCGCGGTGGGTCCGGGCACGCGCGTGCTGCTGGCGCAGCCGTTCCTCGCCGATAC
>CAXTOE010000550.1:0-2016 GCA_964245685.1 uncultured Acetobacteraceae bacterium
CGCGCCCTGCCGCGCCATCCTCACGTCGGCCGTCCAGCACCTGCCCGTGCATCGCCGACATGCGGATCGCCGCATCCACCTCGGCGGAGTCGATCGCCGCCCCCTCCTCGACCCTGCGATACAGCGCGGTCAGCGCTGAACGGGCGAGCGCCACCCGCCCGGGATCGCCCGCGATCGCGATCCGGTTGCCGCGGCAGGACAGACGCACGCCGAGTCCCTGCTCGAGCCGCACCAGATGGCGGTCATGGTCGCCCAGCAGCACCGCCAGACGGGCGTTGTCGCTGAACTGCAGCATGGCCGTGCGTGGGTTGGAGGAGACGGACGCAGTGCCTGGCGCGTGCGCCGCGGCGGGCAGTCCGAGGGGGGGGATCGTCGCAGCCGACAGGTCGCTCAAGCGCAGGCTCTCTCCCGTAAGAGGGTTGCAGTGAGGGAATTGGTGAGCATGGCCTCGATCGTCACCCAGCTCTCGGTGCCGATCAGGGTTTCCGGGCCGGGCGCATGCACGGCCTGCAGGAACGGCGAGCGCCCGGCGATCTGCCCCGGCTTGCGGCCGCGCCCGGTGAACAGCACGGGCATGCTGCAGCCGACGCTGGCGGCGTTGTAGGCGTCCTGCTGCGCCCGGATCAGCGCCTGCAGGCGGGCGAGCCGCTCATCCTTGACCTGCTCCGGCACCTGGCCGGCGGCGGCGGCGGCCGGCGTGCCGGGACGGGGCGAGTACTTGAACGAGAAGGCCTGCGCGAAGCCCACCTCGCGCACCAGCGCCAGCGTCGCCTCGAAGTCGGCGTCGATCTCGCCGGGATGGCCGACGATGAAGTCCGACGACAGCGCCAGGTCCGGTCGCGCGACGCGCAGGCGCGACACCAGCGACAGGTAGGCGGCCGCATCGTGGCCGCGGTTCATCGAGGCGAGCACGCGGTCGGATCCGGACTGAACCGGCAGGTGCAGGAACGGCATCAGCTTGGGCAGGTCGCGGTGCGCCTCGATCAGCGTCGCGTCCATGTCGCGCGGGTGCGAGGTGGTGTAGCGCAGCCGCAGCAGGCCGGGCAGCCCGGAGAGCGACTCCAGCAGTCGCGCCAGCCCCCAGATGCGCCCGTCGGGCGCTTCGCCGTGATAGGCGTTGACGTTCTGCCCGAGCAGGGTGATCTCGCGCACGCCGCCCTCGACCATCCGCCGTGCCTCGGCCAGCACCGAGGCGGCCGGCCGGCTGGCCTCGGCGCCGCGCGTGTAGGGCACGACGCAGAACGAGCAGAACTTGTCGCAACCCTCCTGCACGGTGAGGAAGGCGGTGACGCCGCCCGGCAGCTGCGCGCCGCTCGCCGCCGGCAGGAAGTCGAACTTCTGCTCGACCGGGAAGTCGGTCTCGATCACGGCGCCGCCGGCGCGCGCCGCGCGCGCCACCATCTCCGGCAGGCGGTGGTAGGTCTGCGGTCCGAGCACGATGTCGACGAACGGCGCGCGCGACAGGATCTCGCGTCCTTCCGCCTGGGCGACGCAGCCGGCGACCACGAGGATGGTCTCCTGGCCGGCCAGGGCGCGCGCCTGCTTGATCCGGCGCAGCCGGCCGAGCTCGGAAAACACCTTCTCGGCGGCCCGGTCGCGTATGTGGCAGGTGTTGAGGACCACCATGTCGGCCGACTCCGCGTCGTCGGCCGGCGCGTAGCCGAGCGGGCGCAACACGTCGGCCATGCGCGCGCTGTCGTACACGTTCATCTGGCAGCCCCAGGTGATGACGTGCAGACGCTTGCCGGGGACGCAGTCGGCGTGAGGTCGGGGGGAAGATGTCAAGGAAGTCGGATTCCGGCAGCGGGCAGGTCCATCCCGGCCTCGAGGGCCGAAGCAATCGGAGCTGAGAGCGCTCCGGTCAAGGTTTGGCCGGTTTCAACGACGGCCGCCGCCCCTGTCGCACCCGGGCATGGCGTTCGACATGGTCGCGTTCGTCGGACCGCAGCTCATCCTGACTTCGATATCCCTCTCCGCGCGGCTTATATGATCCGGTGCCGCCTGACCCCGATCAGG
>CAXTOE010000551.1:0-2008 GCA_964245685.1 uncultured Acetobacteraceae bacterium
GACCTGGCCACGGGTGAGGGCCGCGACCTGGCTGGTGCCGAGTGCCGCGATCGCCGCCGTGCCGAGCCCGACGATGCCGGCCGGAGACAGGGCCGCGACCTGCCTGGCGCTCAACGACGCGACGTCGTTCGGGCCGATCGCGCCGACCTGCGTGCTGCCGAGGGCCGCGAGCTGTGCCGTGGTCAGGGAGGCGAAGTCGGTGGGCGTCGCGCCGCCGGCCGACGGGGAGCCGCCGCCTGCCGAGGGGCCAACCACCTGCATGCCTACCGCGCCTCGATCGCTGCGAGCCATCGGCGACGGGAGGGCGGCCGCCGGCGAGCAGCCTGCGCCGGGCAGGTGAAGAAAGCCTTAACGCCGCGCCGCCGCCGCCTCAGCCCGCCCGGGACGCCGCGTCGATCGCCTCGTCGAGGGCGATCACGCCCGCGGCCGGTCCGTCTGGATGGCTCCAGACCGCGCCGACCACCGCCAGGAAGTCCGCCCCGGCCTGCACCAGCGGCGCGCAGTTGCCGGCGTCGATGCCGCCGATCGCCACCACCGGCAGCTCCATCAGCTCCGACCACCAACGCAGCAGCTCGGGGTCGGCGCGTATGTCCGTCGCCTTGGTGCCGCTGGCGAAGAAGGCGCCGAACGCCACGTAATCGGCACCGGCCTCGCCGGCACGCATCGCGGCGTCGCGGCTGTCGTAGCAGGAGACGCCGAGCTGCAGCTCGCCGAGGAGCTCGCGCGCCTTCGCCGCCGGCATGTCGTCGGCGCCGACATGGGCGCCGTCGCAGCCCTGGGCGCGGGCGAGGTCGGGACGATCATTGACCAGGAAGGCGACGTCGCGGGACTGCGCGACCGGGCGCAGCACGTCGACCGCGCGACGCACGGCGTCGTCGGAGGCGCCCTTCAGCCGCAGCTGCACCGCGCCGACGTCGCCGGCGTCGAGTGCCGCGGCCAGCCGGTCGCGGAACTCGATCGGCTCGAGCGCCGGCGGCGTGACCAGGTAGAGGCGGCAGCGGCGCACGGGACTCGCTCAGGCCTCTTCCCGGAAGATCGCGATGATCCTCGACAGCAGCGACAGCGCCTCCTCGCGCGGGCGCTGGAAGATGTTGCGGCCGATGCTCGAGCCGGTGGCGCCGCCCTCGTGGATCGCGCGTATCGTCTCGAGCAGCTGCTCGGTGCCGGCGGGCTCGCCGCCGGAGAACACCACGATGCGACGGCCGTTGAAGCAGGACTGCACCACGTGCTCGATCCGCCTGGCCATGGTCGAGACGTCGATCTCGCGTGACTCGTACACCTTCTTCGCGGCCGGCAGCGACAGGTGGTCGGCCGGCGGCTTGACCTTGATGATGTGGGCGCCGAGCAGCGCCGCCATGTGGGCGGCGTAGGCGCACAGGTCGATCGCGGTCTCGGCCGCCCTCTCGATCTCGGGGCCTCGCGGGTAGGACCAGATCACCACCACCAGGCCGGCCGCCTTGGCCTCCTCGGCCAGCGCGCGGATCTCCTCCATCTGCGCGAAGGCATACTCGCTGCCCGGATGGATGGTGAAGCCGATCGCCGAGCAGCCCAGGCGCAGCGCATCGGCGACCGACCCGGTCACCGCCTGCGCCTTGGTGGTGGCGAGGCTGTTCGAGCTGTTCAGCTTCAGGATGGTCGGGATCTGGCCGGCGAAGCTGCCGGCACCGGCCTCGATCATGCCGAGCGGGGCGGCGTAGGCGGACAGCCCGGCCTCGATCGCCAGCGAGAAATGGTAGTGCGGGTCGTAGGCCGCCGGGTTCGGCGCGAAGGAGCGTGCCGGTCCGTGCTCGAAGCCCTGATCCACCGGCAGGATCACCAGCTTGCCGGTGCCGGCGAGCCTGCCCTGGTTGAACATGCGGACCAGGTTCGCCTTGCAGCCGGGATTGTCGCTCTCGTAGGCGTCGATGATCTTCCTGACCTGAGGGGTGATCGACATCTCCCAGCATCTAGACGAGGGGCCGCCGGTTGTCACCGGGCGCGCCGGTCGCCGAGCCACGCGGCGAGCCGA
>CAXTOE010000552.1:0-2006 GCA_964245685.1 uncultured Acetobacteraceae bacterium
TCGTAGCCCTGCACCAGGGTGTAGCTCGGGCTCGGCACCTCCAGCGCCGGCGCGCGGCACAGCGCGCGCAACACGGCGCGGGCGAGCGCCGTCTTGCCGGCGCCGAGCGGCCCCTCCAGCAGCACGCTGTCGCCCGCGCGCAGCGTCGCCGCCAGCCGACGACCGAGCGACTCGGTCGCGGCCAGGTCCTCGAGGTGCAACTCATCCATCGGCCGCATCTTGCCGTAGCCCGAACCGGCTCCACAATATACGCGGCCGGCCCATGACGGGCGGTGATAGGGTGACGATGTCGCAACGCGCGCAGGACGAGACCGAAGCCGACGTCGCCATCATCGGCGCGGGGCCGGTCGGGCTGTTCGCGGCATTCCAGTGCGGCATGCTGAAGCTGCGTTGCGTACTGATCGACAGCCTGGCCGAGACCGGCGGCCAATGCGCCGCACTCTATCCGGAGAAGCCGATCTACGACATCCCGGCGCATCCCGCGATCGAGGGCGCTGCCCTCGTCGCTGCACTGGAGGCGCAGATCGCGCCGTTCGCGGTGCCGCGCCTGCTGGACCGTCGGGTGGAGCGTCTGGAGGGCGCGCGAGGCGCCTTCACGCTGCACACCGACCGCGGCGAGCGGGTGCAAGCGCGCGCGGTGCTGATCGCCGCCGGCGCCGGCGCGTTCGGGCCGAACCGGCCGCCGCTGCCGGGGCTGGACGCATACGAGCGGAGCGGTGCCGTGCAGTACTCGGTGCGACAGAAGGAAGCGTTCCGCGGCAAGCGGGTGGTGATCGCGGGCGGCGGCGACAGCGCCGTCGACTGGGCCCTGGCGCTGCGCGAGGTGGCCTCCCGCGTGTTCCTGGTGCATCGCCGGCCGAGGTTCCGCGCCGCACCCGAGAGCCTGTCGCGACTCGAGGCGGCGTGCTGGCCGGGCGGACCGATCGAGCGCGTGGTGCCCTACCAGCTGCACGCCCTGCACGGCGAGGCGGGGCGGCTGGCCGTGGTCGAGGTGGCGACGCTGGAAGGCACGACGCGCCGCATCGAGGCCGACCACCTGCTGGCGTTCTTCGGGCTCTCGACCGATCTCGGGCCGATCGCGCACTGGAACCTGCACTCGACCGCGCACCACATCCAGGTGACGCCGAGCAGCTGCGAGACCTCCTGGCCCGGCGTGTTCGCGATCGGCGACGTCGCGACCTACCCCGGCAAGCTCAAGCTGATCCTGCAGGGCTTCAGCGAGGCGGCGATGGCGGCGCACGCTATCCATCCGATCGTGCATCCGGATACGGCGCTGCACTTCGAGTATTCCACCAGCAAGGGGGTGCCGGCGATGTCGGCGCCGTGACGGCGGGTCGGTGAGGGCTTCGTGGGCCGGCGGCCTGCTGACGGTCGATCTCGACGCGATCGCTGCCAACTACCGGCTGCTGCGCGACCTCGCCGAGCCCGCGCTCTGCGCCGCCGTAGTCAAGGCCGACGGCTACGGGCTGGGGGCGCCGGCGGTGGCGCTCCGGCTGCAGCGCGAGGGCTGCCGGCACTTCTTCGTGGCCCACCTTCAGGAGGGCGAGGCGCTGCGGCCGCACCTGGAGCGCGAGTGCGCCCTCTACGTGCTCAACGGGCCGATGCCCGGAACCTGTGGCGCCATGCTGCAGCACGGCCTGATCCCGGTGCTGAACAGCCTCGACCAGCTGGCGGAGTGGCAGGCGCAGTCCCGCCTCGAGGGGCGCCCGCTGGCGGCGGTGCTGCAGGTCGATAGCGGGATGTCCCGCTTCGGGCTCTCGCCCGCGGAGGCCGAGGCGCTCGCCGCCGATCCTGCGCGGCTGGACGGGGTGGTACCAGTGCTGCTGATGAGCCACCTGGCCTGCGCCGACACGCCCGCGCATCCGGCGAATGCCGAGCAGCGGTGCCGCTTCGAGGCGCTGGCGGCACTGCTGCCGGCCGTGCGCGCCAGCCTCGCCGCCTCGTCCGGCAGCTTCCTGGGGCCGGCATACCGCTTCGGCATGATCCGCCCCGGTGCGGCGCTATAC
>CAXTOE010000553.1:0-2002 GCA_964245685.1 uncultured Acetobacteraceae bacterium
GCCGAGGATCGTCACCGACCCCGTGCTGCCGGTGACGGAGCTGGCACCGGTGCCACCGACGAAGGTCAGCGTGCCGAGTCCGCCGATCACCGTGACCTGCCCTGCCGTCGCGCTGACGGTGTCGCTGCCGCCGCCGGTGAGCACCGTGGTCCCGGCCGCCGCCTGGTAGTACTGGCTGCCCGGAGGCAGGACGACCACGTTGTTGCCGCCGAGTTCGTCCTCCGCCGCGGTGGCGAGCGCCTGATGGCCGGTCTCGGTTGGGTGCTCATGGTCGAAGAACAGGTACTGGTCCTGCACCGTCGGGTCGCTGGACACCAGCGTGCCGCTGCTGGCGCTGGTGAAGTTCCCGGTCCAGACCGGCGCGGTCACGTTGGTCAGCCCGTAGCCGGCGGGGTCGGCGACTGCCTGGGCGATCAGCTGGAAGGCGTTTATCACGTCGATGCGGACGGAGTCCGTGCTGGCAATGCTGGCGAGCTGGCCGATCAGCGCCGAATCGTATTCGCTGGAAAGCTGCGTCGCTTCGGCCGCCGAGCCGCCCTGGCTGTAGGACGGGGTCTTGCCGAGATCGGGCACGTCCATCACCATCAGGCTCTTCGCACCATCTCCGACCAGCTGGTTGACGAAGCTGATCTCGTTGGTGACGGCGGCCATCACGTCGGTGGTCTGCTGCTGCGCGGTCAGGCCGGTGCTGTCCAGGATGTCGAACAGGTCGTTGGCGCCGATCGAGATCGTGTAGAGCGCGCTCGACGCCGGCGTCGTTACCTTGGCCTGGAACTGCTGCAGCTGCGCCGGCAGCGAGAGCAGGCCGATCTCCGGATCGCCGCTGTTCTGCGGCGTCGAGCCGGTCTCGGCGCCGCCATAGGCGAAGTCGGTGCCGTTGGCCAGGCTCGGGGCGAGCGTGCCCAGGCCGAGGGCGCCGGACAGATCCTGCACCCAGGTCGGGCCGTTGCTGAACAGGTTGCCGGTGGTCGACCCGTAGGTCTCCTGGGCGTAGGGGGGCGAGACCGGCTCGGTGCCGACGGTCGCGGTCAGGATCGAGACGTTGCCGGCGTCCGACAGGCTGTCGCCGAAGGCGTAGATGGCGCTGTAGGTGGGAAGTGCCGAGCTTTGCGGCATGGACGGATTTCCTTCTTGGGCAAGAACGATGCACCTTGAACCGGAAAGCCACCCTCGGCTAGGCGTCGGGATATGGTGGATCCCGCTGGCCTGCGGCTATCGCGTGGCGAGGCGGCCGAGCCAGTAACAGGTCGCGGCGACGGCGGCGGAGGCCGGGAGGGTGATCACCCAGGCCACCGTGATGCTCCTCGCCACGCCCCACCGCACCGCCGAGACGCGTCGGGCCGCGCCGACACCGACGATCGAGCCGGTGATGGTGTGGGTGGTCGAGACCGGGATGCCGAGCCAGGTGGCGCCGAACAGCGCCAGGGCGCCGCCGGTCTCGGCGCTGAAGCCCTGCATCGGGGTCAGATGGGTGATACGCGAGCCCATCGTGCGCACGATCCGCCAGCCGCCGCACAGGGTCCCGAGCGCCATCGCCGACTGGCAGCTCAGCACCACCCAGAACGGCACGTGGAAGCCGCCGGACAGCAGGTGCCGCGAGTACAGCAGGATCGTTATGATGCCCATGGTCTTCTGGGCGTCGTTGCCGCCGTGCGCCAGGCTCAGCAGGGCCGACGAGACGAACTGCATCCTGCGGAAGCGCCGGTCCACCGCGAACGGGGTGGAACGAAGCGCGAGCCAGGACACCGCGAGCACCAGCGTCATCGCCAGCACCAGGCCGGTCAGCGGCGACAGGATGATCGCCGCCCCGATGGTGCCGAGGCCGCCCCAGATCACCGCGACCGGACCGGCCTTCGCCATCCCCGCTCCCACCAGGCCGCCGACCAGGGCATGGCTGCTGCTCGACGGGATGCCGAGGACCCAGGTGATGACGTTCCACGCGATCGCCCCCGACAGCGCGCCGAAGATCACCGCCGCATCGACGATGTGCGCGTCGATGATG